>JAGXST010000090.1 GCA_018335555.1 Actinomycetota bacterium
CTGCCCTGCTCGGTCGGGATCGGCCCGACCAAGTCGGTGGCCAAGCTGCTGTCCGCCAAGGCCAAGCCGGATGGGCTGCTGCGGTGGCCCGCGGACGAGGTGCGCGACCGGCTGCGCCCCCTGGCCGTCTCCGAGCTGTGGGGTGCCGGGCCGAAGACCGTCGAGCGGCTGACCGCCTACGGGTTCCGTACCGTGGGGCAGCTCGCCGACGCCGACCTGCGGACGTTGCAGCGGGTGGTCGGTGACGTGTCGGGCAGCCACCTGCACCGGCTCGCCCGCGGTGAGGACCCGCGGTCGGTGACGCCGGTCAGCCCGACCAAGTCGGTGTCGGCCGAGCAGACCTACGACGAGGACATCGACGACCCCGACGTCCTTCGCCGCCAGCTACTGCGTCTGTGCGAGAAGGTCGGCCGCCGCCTGCGCAAGGCCGGGCTCTCCGGCCGCACGATCACCCTCAAGGTCCGGTTCGGCTCCTTCGAGACCGTGACCCGTTCGTCGACCCTGCCATCGCCGACCGACCGGACGCACGACCTCGTCACGGTCGCCGGAAGCCTGCTCGACGGGCTGCGGCTCGAGCGCGCGCGGGTCCGCCTGCTCGGCGTCGGGGTGTCGAACCTCGGTGACGGCGACGCGGCCCGGCAGTTGGCGCTCGACGCGCCCGACGAGTTGTTCCCGCTGGACGCGGGCGAGGAACAGGCCGGCTGGGGTGACCGTCGCTGGGAGGACGTCGAGCGGGTCGCCGACACGGTCGCCGAGCGCTTCCGCGGCATCGGCGTGTCCTATGCCGCCCTGCTCGATGACGACGACCCGGACGAGACGCCGACCGCCGAGGACCGTCGCCTCGAGTGAAGACCGCTCGGCCCGTCGTAGGCTCGGGGGATCACCGGGCCGCGGGGCGGCCGAACGAGCGAGTCAGGAGCGTGTCCGTGGCCGAGGCCGTGTCCTACGAGGTCGTCGACAAGGTGGCACACGTCACCATCAGGCGACCGGACAAGAAGAACGCGATGAACCTGGAGGTGTTCGACCTCCTCGGCGACCATGCCCGGCGGGCCGGACAGGACGACGCAGTCGGAGCAGTGCTGGTCGCGGGGGAGGGCGGCACGTTCTCGTCGGGCATCGACGTGACGGTGTTCGGCGATCAGCTCGGCACCGGCGTCGAGCCCGCCTTCATCGCCCGGCTCCAAGCGGCGTTCACCGCCTACGAGGAGCTCGACAAGCCCACGGTGGCCGCGATCGAGGGGTACTGCTTCGGCGGCGGTATCCAGCTTGCGATCGCCTGCCACCTGCGGGCGGTGGCCCCGTCGGCGCAGCTCTCGGTCAAGGAGGTCGACTGGGGCCTGGTCCCCGATCTCGGCGGGACCTGGCGCCTGCCGCGCCTGGTCGGGCTCGGCCGCGCCACGGAGTTGACACTGACCGCGAGAAGCGTCGGTGCCGAGGAGGCACTCGCGTCCGGGCTCGCGGAGATCCCGCTGGGCGGCGAGGACCCGTTGGGCGAGGCGCACGCGTTCGCGGCCCGGCTCGCCGCCGGCCCGGGGGCGCTGCGCCGTGCGCCACGGCTGCTGCGCGAGAACCTCGGTCGCGACCGCGACGACGCGCTCGGCGCCGAGGCCGCCGCCCAGGTCGCCTGCATCGGCGGACACGACTTCACCGAGGCGGTCACGGCCAGGCTGCAGGGACGGGCGCCACGGTTCCTGGGCACCTGACGCCCGCTACGCACCGAGCGCGTTCGTTCGGAGTCCGTCCGTCCCCCGGATGGGGAACGGACGGTGGCCGTCACCCGACGTTGGACGGGGCGCGCATCGGCCACTCGTAGGGGTGCGGCCCCCACATGCCGTGGGTACATTCTCACGACTGTCGGCCACCGTGGGACCCACATGCCGTTGTCCGAGCACGAGGAACGCATCCTCGCCGAGATCGAGCGTCAGCTCGCTGCCGAGGATCCCCGATTCGTCGCGCGTGCGCGGCGTAACCGCAGCGGCCCCTCCCGGTCGCTCCGGTTGCGAATCGCGGTGGGCATGGCGGTGCTCGGCGTGCTCTCGTTGCTCGGCCTCACCTTCAGCATCGCATGGGGGGCCGTCGGCATGGGGCTGCTGCTCGGCGCGATCCTGCTCGGCGTGAGCGCCCTTCGCGAACGGTCCGACGCGCCGGCCGAGACGGCCCCCGTGCCGCCCGACGAGATGTCCTGACGCCCTAGCTGCCCAGCCGCTCGCGCACGGCCCCGACGGCGTGCCGGGTGCGGGCGAGCGACGCGCTGATCGGCACCCGCACGGGCGCGAGCAAGCGCCCCCGCGCGTCCATCGACGCCCGTAGCGCGTCGATGCACTGTTCAGCGAGCGCTTCGGCGTCGTCGGCATCGATCCGGTCGACCTCGCCGCCGAACGCGGCGCGTTGGGCCACAGCGGCGAACCGCTCGCCGTCGGGGGGCAGGCGTCCCTCCCGCTGCCAGCGCGCCATCACCTCCGGCGTGGTCTCCGAGGCGCGTCGGATGAGCCCGTACGAGGCCGCCGTCGCGAGCAGGCGTCGCTGTGCCGTCAGCACCCGGGCGGCCGGGTTGCCCCCCACCGACGTCACCCGCGCCCGCTGGCCGCGCACGACCACGACGGCCACCGCGGCCAACCCCAGGGCGAGCAGGCCGAGCGGCCAGACCCGCGTCTGGTCGGGCTGCGTTCCCGCACTGCTCGAACCGGCCTGTGGAGGAACGAGATCCTCGTCCGGCAGCGGGAGTTCGCCCGGCAGAACCGGATTGCGGTCCGGATCGTCGCCGGCGTTCTCGCGCGCTTCGCGAGCGGTGCGTTCGAGTTCGTTCTCGACCGGGGTCAGGTCGTCGGCCCGCGGCACCATCTGCGTGCTGTCGTCGCGCGGCGTGGGCTCGAAGCTGACCCAGCCGTAGCCGGGGAAGAGGACCTCGACCCAGGCGTGTGCGTCGCGGGTGGACACCGTGTACTCGTCGACGTCACGCCCGGCCTCGGGATCGGCCGGCGTCAACGTGCCCGGCAGGAAGCCAACGGCGACCCGGGCGGGGATGCCCGTGGCCCGCAGCATGACCGCCATGCCGGTGGCGAAGTACTCGCAGTAGCCGACCTTGTCCTCGAGCAGGAAGCGTTCGAGCGCCTGGTCGCCACGCAACGCCGGGACGTCGAGGTCGTAGGTGAACCCGCCGGCGTCGCCGATGAACCACTCCTGCAACGCCAGCGCCTGGTCGACCATGGTCTGGGCCCCCGCCGCCTCGTAGACCTGCTCGGCCTGTTCGCGCAACGCGTCGTAGTCGCGCGGCAAGGCGGTCAGTTCCGGGGCGACGGCACCCGCGCCGATCGGCTGCAGGTCCTGGTAGGTCGGTGACGGGCGTGAGGCCTGTACGCGGTAGCTCACGCCCTCCCGGATGCCGACGCGGGCCTCGCCGGCCAACTCGCCGTCCACGGTGTCCCAGGTCGCCAGGAAGCCACCCTCGGTGGACCACACCATCTCGTCGCGCGTGGGGCCGAGCACCTGCACCGGCTGGTACGGGGCGGGGACGTAGATGTTCTCGAGGTCGAGGACCTCGACGTCGACGAAGACCGGCACGGTGCTGGCCGCCTCGGCCTCGGGCGGCAGCACGTCGCGAGCCGAGTACAGCGACGACGGGTCGGGCCGGTAGGAACCGCCGTCGACGCTCGGGGGGCCGAGCCGCCAGGTGAACCCGTCGAAGCTGTCGAGCCCGGCGAGCCGCAGGTAGCTGCGCTGTTCGCTGCGTACGCGCAGCACGTCGCGCTCCTGGGGCAGTTTCAGCCGATCGGCGATGTCGACGATCGGCTGGTAGCCGCGCGGGTCGGCGCCGGCGCCGATGTCCACCCATGCGTCGCCGCCATACCCCGGCAGGACACCGGGCAGGGTGACGGCGGCGATGACCGCGAGCGCGCCGACGACGACACCGCTGCTGGTCACCCGTGACAGGCGGTCGGCGCCCGGCAACGCGTCGGGGGCCGACAGCAGCAGCACGAGGCAGGCACTGGCCAGGAACGGCACCGCCGCGGCCGCGCCGCCCTGGCCGGAGGTGATGGCCAACGGGACCGACCACAACACCAGCACCGGGACCAGGCCCAGCCCGGCGCGGCGCCACCGCACCAGCAGTTCGTGGGTGAGGTGGGCGACGACCCAGTACCCGGCCGTCAGCACGAACAGCATGCCCGACAGCACCGGTGCAGGGCTCGGCGTCTCGCGGATCTCGACCAGGGCGCGACCGAACAGCTCGCGTGCCTGCGCCAGTTGCTCGCCCCCCGGTACGGCGGGTCCCGGAGGCAGGTGCAGCAGGTAGCTGAACACCCCCAGACCCACCAGCGACACCAGCAGCGACGCCCACCACGGCACACGCAGTGCCCGCAGGGCCGCCGCGGCACCGACCGCGAGGATCGCGGCAAGCAGCACCGGGCCGCGCCAGACCGCCTCGCTGAAGACCCGGTCGTAGGCGGGCATCGTCGTCAACACCACCAGCAGGGTGGCGGCACCGAGGGCGGCAGCGCGCCGATTCATATCCGATCTCCGAGACCGGCTGCGGTGCATCCGAACCCCGACACAGCACCTCCGCCGCCGCTCATGTCCTCACCCCGGCGAGCCGCGGGCGACGCAGCAGTTCCTGCCAGCAGTCGTCGAACCGGTCACCGGCCGAGACGACCGTCACCCGCCACCCGACGGCCTGCAACGCCGCGGCCGTCGCATGCGTCCGTGCGGCAGCCTCGGGCGACGGCCGACCGGCGTGGCTGTCGGCGTCGACGAGCACGGCGATCCGGGTCGAGAATCCCCGACCGGACCGCACCAGCATGCGCAGTTCGGCGGCGCCGGGCACCGTCAGCACGGCGATCAACGTCCCGTCCCCGGCTGTGCCCTGGCCGACCTGCTGCAACAGGGTCGGCAGGTCGACATCCGCCGGGGCGGCGTCCGCGAGGCGTTCGAGCCATTCCTGCCAGCCGAATCCGAGCGGAGCGCTCCGCAGCGGCCGGTCGACGAGCACGACCTGCCTGCCCCGCGCGGACACGTGGTAGGTGATGCTGGCAGCCGCGGACACCGCCGTCTCGAAACTCGATGTCGGGCCGCGCCCCTGGTGGCGGTCCGCACGGATGTCGAGGAGCAGCACGACCCGCGGATCCTGTGGCGACTCGGCCGTACGGACCATGAGCTTGCCGCGATGGGCCGTGCTGGCCCAGTGCACGGTGCGCAGGTCGTCGCCACGCACGTACTCGCGCACGTTCGCCAGGTCCTCGCCGCTCGGCATCGGGCGTGGCCGCCCCCCGCCACCCATGCTCGTCGTGCCGCCGATCGGGACCCCGTCGGGCAGTCGCCAGATGGGTGGGTAGACCGTCAACGGTGCCGTGTCGCCGACCACACGTTCGCGGGACACCAGGCCGAACGGGTCACGCATCGACACCGTCAGCGGCCCCACCGCGAAGCGTCCCCGCTGCAGGCCGCGGACCGGATAGCGCACCGAGCTCCGCCCGCCCCCGCGCAGCGGCGCCGCCACGACCGCACTCCCCGACGTCAGGATGGCGGGGACCCGGTCACGGAGTTCGAGCGTGGCCGTCGGAAGGCGGCCGACATTGGCCACGGTCAGCTCGACCTCGCCCTGGCCGTCGTGGAACAGCCGGCCCGGACGTACGAGCCGGTCGACCCGCAGGCGGGCCGACGCGACCATCACGAACAGGACCGCGAGGATCAGCAGCGTCAGCACACCGACGGCGGCCATCTGCAGTTCGGCCACCCCGAAGCTGCGCGCCGCCACCCACAGCAGCACGGCGGTGACCACCATGCCGAGGCCGCGGTCGGTCAGCAGTCCGAGGGGACCGCGCCGCGGCCGGCCGGGCATTGTCGTCACTCCGTCGGGGCGGGGACCCCGTCGACCACGTCGGCGACGACGTGTGCGGGATCGTGTCCGGCGAGTTGCGCCTCGGGTCGCAGGATGAGGCGATGGGGGAGTACGTGCGGCGCCAACGCCTTCGCGTCGTCAGGCGTGACGTAGTCGCGGCCGTCGACCGCCGCCGCTGCACGGCAGGCCCGCAGCATGGCGAGCGACGCGCGCGGCGACGCACCGAGTTCGACCTCGCCGTGGGCGCGGGTCGCCCGGCACAACGCCACCAGGTAACGGGCGACGGCGTCGCTGACGTGGACGTCGCGGATCGCCACGATCGCGTCGGCGACCGCTGCCGCGTCGGCGACCGGCTGCATGGCCCGGACACGGTCCTCGCCACCGTGCGTGCGCAGGATGGCGAGTTCGTCGTCCTGGTGCGGATAGCCGATGGAGATACGCATCAGGAACCGGTCGCGCTGGGCCTCCGGCAGCGGGTAGGTGCCCTCGAGTTCGATCGGGTTCTGCGTCGCGATCACCATGAACGGACGCGCGAGTTCGTGCGTCGTGCCGTCGATGGTGACGGTGCGCTCCTCCATCGACTCGAGCAGCGCCGACTGGGTCTTCGGACCCGCGCGGTTGATCTCGTCCCCGAGGACCAGGTTCGCGAACACCGGGCCGGGCCGGAACTCGAAGTCACCCGTGTCGGGGGAGTAGACGGTCACGCCGGTGATGTCGGAGGGCAGCAGGTCCGGCGTGAACTGGATCCGGGCGACCGAGCAGTCGATCGAGCGGGCCAACGCGCGGGCCAACAGCGTCTTGCCGACGCCCGGTACGTCCTCGACGAGCAGATGCCCCTCGGCGAGCAGCGTGATCAGGGCCAGACGGATCTCGTCGGGCTTGCCCCGCACGATGTCGGTGACGTTGCGTTCGATCGCCGACAGCGTCGCGGCGACGGCAGCGAGATCCGGACGGCGCCGCGTGGTCCCGTCGGTCGTGGTCACAGGTCCTCCGTGGACGTCTTCGATGCGCCCCGTGCCCGAGGCGACGCCGGCAGTGCTGGTACCGGGCCGGCGGGCAGGCATCGCCGCCCCCGTCTCCCGAGGTCGGGACGGTGGCCGATGGTACCCACGGCCGTGTCGGCGGCATCGAGGACCCGGCGTGCGTGCGCCGAGCCCACGTCCGCCCGGGCGCTCAGCGGCCGGACAGCCGTGCGGCGTCGGCGTAGACCTCGTCGGGGAAGGTCAGCGTGCGCCCGTCGGCATCGTCCCACGGCGAAGGCATGCCGATGCGCTCGAAGACGTCGTCGGCGCACGAGGGGCAGGTCACCCAGCGCTTGGCGACCTCGACGTCGACCCCGTGGTCGTCGGTGGCCTCGGTGCTGAACACCACCCGTCGACCGTCGTGCTCCTGCTGGCAACCGTCGCACACGAACGCCATGTCTCGACCTCCCGTCGCGTGGGCCACCGTCGCACGACGTCGACGTCGATGTCAATCAACGCTGGCCTGGGTCCCGAAATCTCGCCTGGGTCCCCTTTCTCGCTCGCTTCGCTCCCTCGTTGCCCCCCAGGTTGTGCCTGGGTCCCCTTTCTCGGTCGCTTCGCTCCCTCGTTGCCCCCCCAGGCGGCGCATCGGCACTACGGTGGTGCGACCGCGCAACCAGGAGGGGACGTGACCGGGGACTTCGCCGCGCCGCGTACGACCCGTGGCGAGCGCACCGCGGCCCGTCTGCGTGCGGCGGCGAGGGCCGTCTTCGCCGAACGCGGCTACTCCGCCGCCCGGGTCGAGGACATCGTCGCCGAGGCCGGCGTCAGCCACGGCACCTTCTACACCTACTTCGAGAACAAGGCCGCCGCCCTCGACGCCCTCATCGACGAGACCGCCGGGCAGTTGCAGGCCGTCGTCGACGAGCCGTGGGAGGGCCCCGACGTCCTGGCCACCATCGCCGCCGTCATCGACCGTTTCGTGGACGTGTTCTCCCAGCACGGCGACGTCGTGCGCACCTGGTTCGAGGCCGCCGCGCACGACAAGCACTTCCGCGACCGTCTGCGCGACGTCCGCCGCGGCTACGTCGAACGTGTCGCG
This sequence comes from Actinomycetota bacterium, assembly GCA_018335555.1. GTDB lineage: Bacteria > Actinomycetota > Nitriliruptoria > Nitriliruptorales > Nitriliruptoraceae > Egicoccus. The sequence goes on from JAGXST010000090.1 coordinate 7,898, forward strand.
GAGAACATCGCGCCCGCGCTCACCTCCACGCCCCACGACGCCGGCGTCGCCGCCGCCGCCCTCGTCGCCATGGTCGAGGGCTACGCCACCCAGGGACTGGCCACCGACGACGAACAGCAACGCGCGTCCGTGGTCCGCACCCTGTCCTCGATCTGGTTCGGCGGACTGCTGCGCCTGATGGACCCCGCCACCTAGATGGCGCCCGACCCGACCCCGGAGTGGGCGGAGGGGTGGCACTCCCCGTAGGCCACAAGGAGGGCGGGCGGGTTCGGTGGCCGTAGGGGAGTGCCATCCCCGCAGGCCACGGCGTTGACGTCGGCTTCGCCTCGTCGTCAGCCACTGCTCCGGCGACCCGGCCATCCCCTCCGCTCCGGCAACTGTCGGTGGGCGCCACTTCGCTCCACTCGCTGCGCCACTTTGCGCCACCTTTGGCGTGCTGGCGCCGGGTCTGTCCGGTTTGCCCGTGGTGTTCTCGAGCTGGCCCGACCGGTTCCTGCCGTGGTCCTCGACCTGGGTTTTCGTGTCTGACCTGCGCTTATGTTCGGGGAATGTTTGTCGATAGGGAAGGAGTGTCGTAGAGTGGTGCGATGTGGAGGGCTTTCCCGTCCGGGGGAGCTCCGGTCCGAACACGGCGGGTGGGCAGTTGTTCCTCGGAGAGCACCAGCACACGCTGGACGCGAAGGGACGCGTGATCCTGCCTGCGCGCTTCCGGGAGCGACTCTCCAGCGGCCTGGTGTTCGCGCCGTCGCAGGACCGCTGCATCGACGTCTACCCCCTGACCGCGTTCGAGCGCCGGGTCGAGGAACTGCGGTCCGTCCCGCGCGAGGACCAGCGCGCCAGGGCCTACCTGCGCGTCTTCCTCGCCGGCGCCCACCAGGAGACCCCCGATGCCCAGGGCCGCGTGACCGTCCCGCCGCGGCTGCGCGCCTATGCCGGACTCGACAAGGACCTCACCGTCAACGGTGCGGACGAGAAGGTCGAGATCTGGGACCGCGCCACCTGGGATGCCTACCGCGACGCCGCCGAGGAGGCCTTCGCCACCCTCGACGGACCGTTCTCGTTGTGATGATCGCGAGTCCGATGACCCCACCACCCGCCCCGCAGCCCCCCGCCGAGGGGGCGGCGCCGCACACGCCGGTCATGCTCGACCGGGTGGTGGAACTGCTGGCGGACGCGCCGGACGGGGTCTACGTCGACGGCACGCTCGGAGCGGCGGGCCACGCGGTCGCCGTGCTCGCCGCACGGGCCGACCGCCACGGCGGCGCCACCCTGGTCGGACTCGACCGCGACCCCGACGCGCTGGACCTCGCGCGTGAGCGGCTGAGCGGCGTCGGACCCGAGGTGACGACGCACCTGGTGCGGACGCGGTTCGACGCCATGGACGAGGTGCTCGACGACCTCGGCATCGGCGAGGTTGCCGCCGTCTTCCTCGACCTCGGCATCTCCTCGATGCACGTCGACCGGGCCGAACGCGGTTTCAGCTACCGCCAGGACGGTCCGCTCGACATGCGGATGGACACCGACCTGCCGACCTCGGCCGCCGACCTCGTCAACGACCTCGACGCCCGGGAGTTGTCCCGGATCCTGCGCCGCTACGGCGACGAGAAGTTCGCCGACCGCATCGCCCGTGCCGTCGTGTCGGCCCGCCCCTTCACCAGGACCACCGAACTGGCCGAGGTCGTGCGCGACGCCATCCCCGCCGCCGCCCGGCGCACCGGGGGACATCCCGCCACACGCACCTTCCAGGCGCTGCGAATCGCGGTCAACGCCGAGATCGAGGCGCTCGAACAGGTCCTGCCCGTCGCCATCGACCGACTCGCCGTCGGCGGCGTGTTCGCCGTCCTGAGCTACCACTCGCTCGAGGACCGCGCGGTGAAGCGCGCCTTCGCCGAGGCCGCCACCGGCTGCATCTGCCCCCCGAACTTCCCCGTCTGTGCCTGCGGCCGCTCGCCGCAGGTCGAGCACGTCATCCGCCGTCCGGAACGCCCGGACGCCGACGAGGCCGCCGCCAACCCCCGCGCCACCGCCGCACGTCTGCGCGCGGTCCGACGCCTGGAGTCGTAGTCCCTTGAGTGCACTCACCGCCCCACGCAAGCGCGTTCTGACCGAGCGTCGGCAGCACCACCTCGAGGTGGTCGGCGAGCCGCAGAAGCGTCACACCCTGCTGTTCGCCCTGATGATCATCGCCGTGCTCGGCGGCGCCGTCTTCGGCACGGTGACGCTCAACGCGCTGGCCGCCGCCCACGCGGTCCAGGCCCGCGCCCTCGACACCCAGGTCGGCGAAGCCGAACGGGTCTACGCGCAACTGGTCGCGGACGTCGCGGCGCTCGAGGATCCGGCGCGCATCCGCGCGGCGGCGCTCGATCTCGGCCTGGTTCCCGGTGGTCCCGGCCGCCACGTGCACCTCGACCGCAACCTGCCCGCCGACGGGGCCGTGACCGAACTGGACAACGGGCGGCGCGCCGCCGACCCGCTCAAGCCCGTCCTCTCGGTGGAACGCTAGGTGACGGGCCAGCCGCGCCGGCTCCGGCTCCTCGTCCCGACCCGCGTGCGGCGTTCAGCGCGAGAGGTCGGCACGCGGCGCATCCGCTGGCTGCTGCTTGTCTACGGGCTGGTCTTCCTGGTCATGTTCGGCCAACTCATCATGGTGCAGGTGGTCCAGGGCCCCGAGTACGCCGACCGCAGCGTCCGCCAGCGCGCCAGGATCGTCGACCTGCCCGCCACGCGCGGTCGTATCTACGACCGCGACGGCGACGTCCTGGCCACCTCGGTGCAGGCGGCGACCGTCTACGCCGACCCGCGCGCATACCGGCCGTCACAGACGCCGGACGGAGACCATCTCCCGGCTGCCGGCGACAGCCGTGCGACCGCCGAGGCGCTCGCGCCCCTGCTCGGCGTCGAGGCGGGCGACCTGCGCGAGCGGCTGGAACGCGACGCGCACTTCGTCTACCTCGGCCGGCAACTCGACTGGGAGCTCGGCGAGCAGATCCGCGAACTGGGGCTCCCCGGCGTCGGCATTCTGGGCGAGCCACGGCGGGTGTATCCGGCCGGCGGGCTCGCGGCACAGATCGTCGGCTTCACCGGTATCGACGGCGAGGGACTGCAGGGACTCGAGGCCCAGTTCGACGCCGTGCTGCAGGGCAGGCCCGGGATGCTGGCCTTCGAGCAGGCCGCGACCGGTGGCCTGGGCATCGCCTCGGGAACACGCGAACTCGAGCCGTCCGAGCCGGGCACCGACGTCGTCCTCACGCTCGACCGCGACATCCAGTTCGCCGCCCAACAGGCGGCCGCCGACGCCGTCGCGGTGAACGAGGCCGCGTCCGCGAGCGTCGTCGTCCTCGACGTCACCACCTTCGAGGTGCTCGGCATGGCGACGGCACCGAGCTTCGACCCGAGCCAACGTGGCCAGAGCGATCCCGGGACCTGGCGCAACCGCGCCGTCACCGACGTCTTCGAGCCGGGTTCGACCCAGAAGGCCCTCACGGTCGCCGCGGCGATCGAGGAAGGCCTGGTCTCCGCCGACACCATCACCGACAGTCGGGCCAGCATCGAGGCGGGCGGCAAGACGTTCCGCGACCAGCACCCCTTTCCCGGCGACCGTTGGACGACCGGCGACATCGTCGAGCGTTCCAGCAACGTGGGCACCATCGAGATGGCGAAGCAACTCGGCGACGACCGCCTCTACCACTACCTGCGCGAGTTCGGCTACGGGGCGCCGACCGGCGTGGGATTCCCCGGCGAATCGTCCGGTCTGCTCATGAAGCCCAGCGACTGGTGGGGGACATCGCTGCCGACGATCTCGATCGGCCAGGGCGTCGCGGTCACCCTGATGCAGTTGGCATCCTCGTACGCGACCCTGGCCAACGACGGGGTCGCCATCACACCGCGGATCGTGCGGGGCACGGTCGGCGAGGACGGCCGGCTCACGCCGACGGCGAGCACCGGCGAACGTCGCGTCGTCTCGTCCGACACCGCGGCGCAGGTGCGCTCGATGCTCGAGCGCGCGATCACCGGCGAGCACGGCACCGGTTCCCGCGCCGTCGTGTCCGGCTACAGCGTCGCGGGCAAGACCGGCACGGCGCGCAAGCCGAACCCGGACACGCGCGGGTACTCGGGTGAGTACGTGGCGACCTTCGTCGGCTTCGCGCCCGTCGAGTCCCCCGAGATCGTGGTGGCCGTCATGGTCGACGAGCCACAGGCGGACTTCTACGGCGGCACCGTCGCGGCACCGGTCTTCAGCGAGGTCATGGGCGCGGCGCTCTCGGCCCGGCGCGTGGTGCCCGACGGCGGCTCGCGCGGACTCGACGAGGCGATGGACGCTGCCCGCCTGGCCGGAGCCGAGGCGGCCGGCATGGTCGACCGGCCGCCCGGGGTGCGCGGGCCGGCGGAACCGCGGCGTTAGGCTCGCCCCGGCGTGGCAGCCCTGTTGTCGCGTGCCACGACGGCGTCAGCGCGCCACCAGACCCGACCTGCATCCGACGGCCCGAGGAACGTGTGTGACGGCGAGTGTGTCCGACGTCGCCGCCTCCCTCCCGCAGGCGGAAGCCAGGGGCGAAGACGTCGCTCTCGTCGACGCCACCCACGACAGCCGCCAGGTCGCTGCCGGCTGGCTGTTCTGTGCCATCCGTGGCAGCCGCGCCGACGGCCACGACCATGCACCGCTGGCCATCGAGCAGGGGGCCGGCGCGATCCTCGTCGACCACTGGCTCGACCTGGCGGTCCCGCAGATTCGGGTTCCGGACGTCCGGGCAGCCGCCGGACCGGCGGCCGCCAGCGTCCATGGCCATCCCAGCCGCGACCTGCAGGTGATCGGGGTCACCGGGACCAACGGCAAGACCACCACCGTCTACCTGCTCGAGGCCGCGTTTGCCGCCGCCGGGCGGGGCACCGGGGTCATCGGCACGGTCGAGACGCGTGTCCACGGCGAGGCCGAGCCCGGTGTGCGCACCACGCCGGAGGGGCCCGACCTGCAGCGCCTGCTGCGCCGCATGTACGACCGTGGTGCCGATGCGGTCGCGATGGAGGTGTCGTCCCACGGCCTCGACATGCACCGGGTGGACGGCACCCGCTTCGCGGTCGGGGTCTTCACCAACCTCAGCCAGGACCACCTCGACTGGCACGGCAGCATGGAGGCCTACTTCGCCGCGAAGGCCCGGCTGTTCACCTCGGACTTCACCGACCGCGGGGTCGTCTTCCTCGACGGCCCCGGGGCGGAGTCATGGAGCCGGCGGCTGCTGACGGTCATCGAGGTGCCGGTCACCACCGTCGGCCGCGAGGCCGATGCGGACGTGCGCATCGTCGACGAGCACGTCGACGTGAGCGGCTCACGCGCCCGCTTGGTCGGCGACGACCTCGACCTCGAGATCGGCACCGGATTCCCCGGACGCTTCAACGTCGACAACGCCGCCACGGCCGTCGTCGCCGCCATCGCCGCCGGCGTGCCCGCCGAGGTCGCCGCCAGGGGCGTCGCGGCCTGTCCCGGCGCTCCCGGACGCCTCGAGCGTGTCGACGCGGGCCAGCCGTTCACCGTGCTCGTCGACTACGCGCACACCCCCGACGCGATCGAGCAGGTCGTGGCCACCGTCCGCGACCTGCTCGACCCGGATCGCCGGGTGGTCGTCGTGCTCGGGGCCGGTGGTGACCGCGACCGCGCGAAACGGGGCCCGATGGGCGCCGCCGCCGCCCTCGCCGACGTCGCCGTCCTCACCACGGACAACCCGCGCAGCGAGGACCCGCGCGCCATCCTCGACGCGGTCCTCGCCGGCGCACGCGACGCCGTCGCGGCCGGCGCGCCGGCACGGATCCACGCCGAACTGGATCGTCGCGACGCGATCCGTCACGCCTTCGAGGTGGCACGCGACGGCGACGTCGTGGTCATCGCCGGCAAGGGCCACGAGACCGGCCAGGAGTTCGAGGACCGGACGCTGCCCTTCGACGACCGCGTCGTCGCCCGTGAACTGCTGCAGGCAGGTGCCGCGTGATCAGGATGACACTCCAGGAGATCGCCGAGGTCGTCGGCGGCAGCGTCACCGGGGACGCGACCACGGCGGTCACCGCGGTCGGCACCGATTCGCGGACGCTGCCGGACGGGGCCTTGTTCGTGGCCCTGCCCGGCGAGACCGCCGACGGCCACGACCACGCCCCGGGGGCGGTCGAGGCCGGCGCCGTCGCCCTGCTGGTCGTGCACGACCTCGACCTCGACGTGCCACAGGTGAAGGTCGCCGACACGTGGGGCGCGCTGCGCGACCTCGCGGCCGAGGTGCGACGGCGCGTCGCCCCCGTGACCGTCGCGGTCACCGGGTCGGTCGGCAAGACCACGGTCAAGGACTTCACGGCGGCCGCGATCGGGGCCCAGCGGCGCACGGTGGCGGCCAGGGGTTCGTTCAACAACGAACTCGGCGTGCCGCTGACGCTGCTCGAGTTGACCGACGACTCGCAGGCGCTGGTGACCGAGATCGGTGCCCGCCATGTCGGCGACATCGCCGACCTCGCGCCGCTCGTCGCCCCCGACGTCGCCATCGTGACGGCGGTCGCCGGTGTGCACCTCGAGGTGTTCGGGACCATCGAGCAGGTCGCCGTCGCCAAGCGCGAACTGGTCCAGGCGCTCGGGCCGGGGGGCACCGCCGTGCTCAACGTCGCCGACCCGCGGGTCGCCGCGATGGCCCACCATGCGCCGCATGTCATCGGTGTCGCCATCGACGACCCGTCGGCGGACGTGCACGCCGTCGACATCCACCTCGACCGGCATGCCCGCGCCACCGCCACGGCCGTCACGCCCTGGGGCCGGGTGCAGGTGCGGCTGCCGATCGCGGGACGCCACCACGTCGGCAACGCCCTGCTCGCACTCGCGGTGGCCGGCCACCTCGGGATCGACCTCGAGTCGGCCGCGGCCGCGATCGCACAGGCGCCCGTCAGTCGGTGGCGCGGCGAAGTCGTCGAGGCCGACGGCGTGGTGGTCGTCAACGACGCCTACAACGCCAACCCGACCTCGGTCGCCGCGGCGCTCGACACGCTGGTCGCGGTCGAGCGGACCGGCGCGACGCACGCCGTGCTCGGCGTGATGGCCGAGATCGGAGCCGACCACGACGCCGAGCATGTCGCGGTGGGCCGGCGCTGCGCAGAACTCGGCCTCGACCACCTCGTCGTGGTCGGTGCCGACGCGGCCGGTATCGCCCGCGGCGCCCGCGAGGCCGGACTGCCCGACGGATGCATCGTCGAGGTCGCCGACGCCGACGACGCGCTGGCGGCCATCCTCGAGCGCTGCGGTGCGGGCGACGTCGTGCTCGTCAAGGCGTCTCGGGTCGGCGGGCTCGAACGCGTCGCCGAGGGACTCGTCGTCGCACGCCGCACATCGGGGGCCACACCGGACACGGAGGCCGCGCGAACGTGATCGCCATCCTCATCTCGGGCACCATCGCGCTGCTCGCGGCGCTGGCCGGCACTCCGCTGGTCATCACCTACTTCCGCGAACGCGGGTTCGGACAGTTCATCCGCGAGGAGGGCCCGGAGGCCCACCACGCCAAGGCCGGTACCCCGACGATGGGTGGCACCGCCATCGTGTTGGCCGCGCTCGCCGGTTTCCTGATCTCGCACCTGACCTCGGCGCGGTTCACCCCGGCCGGGTGGCTGATCATGTTCGTGTTCGTCGGCATGGCCGCGGTCGGTTTCGCCGACGACTTCATCAAGCTGCGGATGCGGCGCAACCTCGGCCTCAGCAAGACCGCCAAGTTCGGCGGCCAGGCCATCATCGCGGCCGTCTTCGCCTTCGCCGGCCCGGTCTGGGCCAACATCCCCCAGAACATCTCGGTCGTCGGCGGCATCGAGATCGGGCTGCCGCGCTGGGCGTTCTTCCTCTGGATGTTCCTGCTGCTGGCCGGGGCCTCGAACGCGGTCAACCTCACCGACGGCCTCGACGGTCTGGCCGCGGGCTCCGGCGCGCTGGTCTTCGGCGCCTACACGCTGATCGCGTTCTGGCAGTTCCGCAACCCGTTCGCCTACCCGATGCAGTCCGGCGAGGCCCTCGACGTGGCGATCATCCTCGCCGGCGTCATGGCCGCCTGCGCCGGGTTCCTGTGGCACAACGCGCCGCCCGCCCGCATCTTCATGGGCGACACCGGCTCGCTCGCGCTGGGCGGTCTGCTCGCCGCCGTGGCCGTCGTCACCAACACCCAGGTCCTGTTGGTCCTGCTCGGTGGCCTGTACGTGCTCGAGACGTTGTCGGTGATCATCCAGGTCGCCGTGTTCCGCACGACCGGCAAGCGCGTCTTCCGCATGGCGCCGATGCACCACCACTTCGAACTGCTCGGCTGGCAGGAGACCACGATCATCGTGCGCTTCTGGATCATCGCCGGCATCGGCGTGGCCCTCGGCCTCGGCGTGTTCTACGCCGAGTACCTGACGCGATTCGGGCCGCTCGGATGAGCACCACCGCACC
>JAGXST010000091.1 GCA_018335555.1 Actinomycetota bacterium
TCCCGCAACTCCTCGAAGCGTTCCTTGACCACGTCGCCGATCGAGACGATGCCGACGAGCTGCTCCCCCTCGCACACCGGCAGGTGGCGGATACGTCGCTCCGTCATCTCCTCCATCAACTCGTCGATCGTGGAGGACGGCGTACAGGTGTGCACGGGCGCGGTCATCACGTCCTCGACGCGCAGGTCGAGGACATCGGTGCCGATCTCGGCCATCCGGCGCACGACGTCACGCTCGCTCACGATGCCGACCACCCCGCCGGCGTCGTCGACCACCACCAGCGCACCGATGTCGTACTCGCGGAGTGCGGCGAGGACCTCGGACACCGCCTGCTGCAGCGTCATGGTCGCCACCTCGCTGCCCTTGCGGGCGAGAATGCTCGCGATCGACACGCTCATGTCTGCCTCTCTGCCGGGGCTGGCGTCGAAGTTTCGCACGGCGTCGTCCGATCCGAAAGCCCTCTGGTCGATCGGCGGTGCCGGCGGCCCGCCGGCGCGACGGCAGCGGTGATGCTGGAGCGACCGACCAGGAGCGAAACGCCGTGAGCGACACGAACCCCGATGCCGACGACCTGCAGGTCGTCGAACACGACAACGCTTGGGCCGTCGTCCGCGGCGAACAGGTGCTGTCGACCCACGAGAGCCGGGCAGGTGCGGAAGCCGACCGGTTCCGGCTCGCCGAGGCCGGCGCCGAGGACGCCGGGGAAGCCGACGCGGTCCTGACCGACGAGCAGGGGGCGCAGCCCGACAACGAGGGCGCCTGACCGCGCCCCGCGCGAGTTCCACCGTGGCGGGAACCGGGGGGCCGGGTTCGGCGTCAGACCCGGCGACCACACACGTTTCCCGCCGGGGCCAACCCCCGGCCGGGCCGAAGGAGCCGCCGTGGAACGCCTGCTACGCCGTATCTCGCCCGCCATCGGGCTGATGTTCGTCCTGACCGCCTGTGGCACGCAGCCCGCCGACGACGTCGGTGACGTCGCCGCCGGCGGCGATGCAGCCGCCGGCGCGTGTCTCGAGGGCACCGAGGACTGTGTCGATGCCGACCTCGACGGCGGCGACCTCGAGGGGCCGGTGGACGGTGGCTTCGACCTCGCCGCCGCCCAGCGCGACGCCGAGTCCCTGCTCGGCGCCACCGAGGAGGACCTCGAGATCTGGGGTGATGTCCGGATCGAGCGCAAGGGCGACGAAGAGTTCATGCTGACCATGGACCTCATGCCCGGCCGCAAGACCGTCCAACTCGACGAGGACGCCGACGGCGTCTACCGGGTCACCAGCGTCACGCTCGAACTCGAGGACGGTTCGACCGAGCGGTTCTCGGACTGACCCTGCCGCAACACGAGGTGGCGCGCATGTGCCACCATCCCTGCCGCCCGCCGACCCGGCGGGCGGCAGCCGTTCGCGTGAGGAGTGACACATGACCTGGGACCCCCGAGGCAAGGTCGCGGTGGTGACCGGTGCATCGAGCGGCATCGGCGACGCGGTCGCACGACGGCTCGCCGGCGTCGGCATGACCGTCTATGCGGTCGCCCGCCGCACCGAGCGCCTCGAGGCGCTCGCCGGCGACCACCCCACGGTGGTGCCCCACACGGCCGACGTCACGGACCAGGCAGCGGTCGACGCGCTGGCCGAGCGGGTCCGCAGCGACCACGGCGCCTGCCACGCGCTGATCAACAACGCAGGCATCGGCGGTGGCGCCTTCCGCGGTCGAGACGACCTCGACGACGCGCTGCGCACCATCGAGACCAACCTCCACAGCGTCGTGCGCTGCATGGCCAGCTTCGCCGACCTGCTCGAGGCGGGAGCTCCGTCGCGGGTGGTCAACGTGGCATCCGTCGCGGGCAAACTCGGCATCGGTCCGGCGGCGTACGCCGCGAGCAAGTTCGGTGTCGTCGGATTCAGCGAGGCCCTGTCGTTGTCGTGGCGCGCCCGCGGGATCACGGTCTGCCAGCTCAACCCCGGCTACATCGAGACCGAGGGGTTCACGCAGGAGCAGATCAAGCGCAGCCCGGCCGGACGGCTGGTCGGCCAACCCGACATCGTCGCCGACGCGGTCGCCGACGTGCTCGCCAACGGCCGCACGGAGCGCACCGTGCCCAGCTTCTACCGCGCCTTCGTGACCCTGCGGCATCTCGCGCCGCCGCTGTACTTCGCGGTCGCCAAGCGGATGGAGCGCGCCAGCGGCACGCGCGAGTAGCCGGGCCGGGGGGCAACGAGCGAGCGGAGCGAGCGAGACAGGGGACCCGGCCCAGCGAGGCCGGGCCGGGGGGCAACGAGCGAGCGGAGCGAGCGAGACAGGGGACCCGGCCCAGAAGAAATGAGTCACTGGCCGTCGGTCGGACCGAACGGCCTGCACGGACGGCGCCGGCGGGGGAGGATGGGGGTCAGCGACACCTGCCAAGGAGCGCACCATGCACCTGCACGACCTGTCCGAGAAGCTGACCACCGGGATCGACGAGATCCGCGACCGCACGGCCGACGTCGTCGGCGGCGACGGCGGCTCGGTCTTCCGCGAGTTCGGCCGTCTCAGCAAGCAACTGACCGGTGTCGAGAAGCACTTGAGCACCAAGCTCGACGAGATGCAGGACGAGCAGACCGACCTGCTCGAGGACCTGCTCGACGCCGACGACCGCACGAGCTGGCCCCGGCGGCTGTTCTGGCTGATCCTGGGTGCGGCCGCGGGATACGCCGCCGCGTTCCTCACCGACCCCGACCGCGGGCGTGACCGCCGCCAGCAGCTCGGCCAGGAGCTCTCGTCCCGCGCCGACGAGGTCAAGGGCCAGGTCGCCAGCCAGACCGAACATCTGCGTGACAAGGCCAGCGCCCAGGCCAGCCATGCCGTCGACGCCGCCGCGAAGAAGGCGGACGAACTGCGCGAGCAGGCCACCCAGGTCGCCGCGCAGAAGACCGACGAGCTGCGCGGTCAGGCCGAGCAGACGCTCGCCAAGGCCCAGGGGGCGGCGCGCGACGCGGTCAAGGACGTCATGCCCGACCGGGCGACCGACGATCCGCGCCTGCTCGAGGACAAGATCAAGAGCCAGGTCTTCGGCTACCGCGACGACGTCCAGGACGTGATCATCAAGGTCGAGGGCCCCGGATCGGTGTCGCTGAAGGGCACGGTGCCGACACCCCAGAACGAGCGCGACCTGCTGGCCGCCGTCGCCGAGGTCGACGGGGTCATCGACGTCCGCTCCGAGCTGACGGTGCGCAGCATCTGAGGCCACCACGCCGAAGCTAGGGTGGCGCACCCGCGCCACCGAAGACACCTCCATGCCCCGCCCCGCCGCCGGCCGGGTCGAGTTCTCCGCGATCCTGGCCATGTCGATGGCGCTCGCGGCGCTCGGCACCGACCTGATGCTGCCCGCGTTCGGCGCCATCCGCGCCGACCTCGGCCTGCCTGCGGATTCCACGGCGGTGGCCGGCATCGTCACGACGTACATGCTGGGGCTGGCCGCCGGACAACTGCTGTACGGCCCGCTCGCCGACCGGTTCGGGCGCAAGCCGACGCTCTTCCTCGGGTTCGCGGTCTACGCCGGCGGTGCGCTGCTGTGCACCGTGGCTCCCGACCTCGGCCTGCTCCTGGTCGGCCGCTTCGTCTGGGGTCTGGGCGCGGCGGGCCCGCGGGTGATCACCCTGGCGATGGTCCGTGACCGCTTCGAGGGCGAGGCGATGGCACGCGCCATGTCGTTCATCATGGCCGTGTTCATCATCGTTCCCGTGGCGGCGCCCTCGCTCGGCGCAGCCATCGTGGCCGTGACCACGTGGCGTGTGCTGTTCGTGCTCAGCTTCGTCGCGGCCGCCGCCATGACCCTGTGGGCGCGGCGGCTGCCCGAGACCCTGCCGGTCGACGCCCAGCTCGAGTTGCGTTTCGGCCGGGTGGCACGCGCCGCCCGGGTCGTGGTCACCAACCGTCAGACCCTGGGCTACACGCTGGCGCTGACGTCGCTGTACGGCGTCTTCATCTCCTACCTCGCCAGTTCCGAGATCATCTTCGGCGAGACCTTCGGTCGGCCGGAGGCGTTCCCGGTCATCTTCGGTGGGATCGCTGCGGTGATGGGGCTCGGGATGCTGGGCAACACCCGGCTCGTCAGACGGTTCGGGACCCGGCGGACGGCGCACGGGGTCCTGCTGACCTATGTCGCCATCGCCGCCACGCTCCTGGTCGTCGCCGTAATGACGGAAGGACGGCCGCCGCTCGTGGTGTTCCTGCCGCTGCTGGCCGCCGTCCTGCTCGGCCACGCCCTGCTGATCCCCAACTTCAACACCATCGCGATGGCGCCCATGGCGGCCCAGGCAGGCACCGCCGCGTCGGTGATCGGCGCGGTGCAACTGTCGATCGGTGCGTCACTCGGGGCCGTGCTCGACCAGCGGTTCGACGGCACGATCCTGCCGCTGTCCGTCGGTTTCCTCGGCTATGGAATCCTGGCCGTCCTGATCGTGGTGGTGACCGAGCGCGGCCGGCTGTTCCGTCCGCTGATCAATCCGGCGACGCGGCGTTCGCCCGGTCCGCCGGAGCCCGCATAGGCGAGCACGTCAGGGGATCGAGTAGCCCTTGCGGAACGGGACCAGGACCCGCTGCTGCGTGAACCCGTTGTTGGCGTAGACCTTGCGGGCGGGGGTGTTGGAGACGCGAACCGTCAGGTGGGTCGCACGGCAACCCAGTCCGTCGCGCATCTCGTGACAGGCTGCGGCGACCAGCGCCGAACCGAGCCCTCGGCCCTGGGCCTCGGGGGCGACACCGAGGAAGTCGAGGTAGCCCGCACCGTCCTCCTGCCGCTCGACGGCGACGTAGCCGCGGGGGGCGCCGTCCTCGACCACGACGAGCAGGCGATCGGTTCCACCGCTGACCAGCCTGTCGCCGGGGGTGTGGGTGTTGCGGAACAACTCGTCGTGCAGGGCGGCCACGGCGTCACGCTGCTCGGCCACGAGGTCCTCGACGGGGACCGTCGCCACGGAACGCTCAGGCAGGTCGGCGCCGAGGTTCCTGTCGAGCACCGCGGAGGCCTCCTCGGCGACGAAGCCGTGACGGGCGGCGAACCCGGCCAGCCAGTCGTGCCGGTCGTCGCCGCAGATCTCCTGCTGGGTGACCTCGGAGGGCAGCAGCCGGACGGCGCGGTGCAGCAGGGCGTCGGCCACCTCGACGGCGTCGGCGTCGGCCGCGACGAACGGGCCGTGCCACCAGCAGCGCGGCGGGTCGGTGTCCCATTCCGCGGCGAGGACGCCGACGATGCGTCCGGCGATGCGCGCGACCACCAGCCCCCCGGTCCCGAGCGGCTCGAGCCCACCCAGCTGTTCCATGATGGATCCGGGCTCGCTGTTGAGGTAGCCGATGTGGCGGGTCGGGTCGGCCTGTTGGGCCGCGAGGAATTCCGCCACCGCCGGCAGGTCGGCAGGGTCGAGTTCGAGTTCGAGATCCGTGGTCACGTTCGGTCCTTCGCGCACGAGAGCCCGCGGAAACTAGCGGGGTCGCGGGTGCGTAGGCTCGCGTTTGCCGTCGCCTGTCCCGATCCGAGGAGCCGTCCGCGTGCGCGTCGTGGTCACCGCCGACACGCACCTGCGCCGGGAGTGGCCCCGACGACGCCTGCCACGGGCCGCCGAGGCGTGGCTCGAGCGTGCCGACGTGATCCTGCACGCCGGCGACATCACCCAGGCCGAACACCTCGATCAGCTCGGACGCCATGCGCCGGTCCACGCCGTGCTGGGAAACAACGACCGCGAACTGACCGGGGCGCTGCCCGAGACGCTCGAGCTCACCCTCGAGGGCGTGCGGATCGGGATGATCCACGACAGCGGACCGGTCCGGGGACGGGCCGAACGGCTGCATGCCGGCTTCCCCGACGCGGACCTGGTCGTGTTCGGACACAGCCACATCCCCTGGGACGGGACCGGAGTCGACGGCCAGCGCCTGTTCAACCCCGGCTCACCGACCGAGCGCCGTCGCATGCCACACCGCACGATCGGCGTACTCGACCTCGCCGACGGGCGGGTGGTCGACCTGCGGCTCGAGGTGGTGGACGATCCGTGACCACGACAGGACCCGAACGCACCATCCCGGTCGTCGAGGCCGAGGTCGCGGCGGTGCGCCGTCACCTGCACGACGCGCCGCCCCACCACGGCAGCGGGACCCGAGCCGCGCTCGAGGAACGGCTGGGTCGGCTCGAGCGGGAGCTGGCCCGGCTGCGCGCCGCTGCCGGACGCGGCTAGTCCTGCCAGCCGGTCCCGATGGGCAGGGCCAGGGTGAACGCGACCCCCTCGCCGACGACACTCTCCGCCGTGAGGCTGCCACCTTGTGCCTCGGCCAGCGCCCGACTGATGTAGAGGCCGAGGCCCGCACCGCCGGCTCCCCCGCCGCGCTCGAACTTGCCGAACATCCGCTCGAGCTCGGCGGGTGCGATGCCCGGCCCGTCGTCGGCGATGACGACCTCGACGCGGTCGCCGACGGACCGTGCCGTGATCCTCGGGGCGCTGCGGGCGTACTTGAAGGCGTTGGACACGAGGTTGTTGAGGATCTGCTCGACCCGCGCGGGATCGGCGAGCACAGGGGGCAGGTCGGCCGGCAGGTCGACCTCGATCACCCCGTCGTCGGCGAACAGGTCCATGGCCCGCTTGACCGCCGGCCCGAGCTCGACCGGGACGACCTCGAGCACCAGTCCGCGGTCGGCTTCGAGCCGTGCCAGGTCGAGGAACTGCCGGACGAACCGTTGCAGCCGCTCCAGTGCCTGCTCCATCAGCGGCAGCGTCGCCTCGATGTCGGCTTCGGAGTGTGAGCTGCGCAGGACGGTCACGGCGCCGAGCAGGACCGCCATCGGGGTCTGCATGTCATGGCTGAGATAGGCCAGGAACTCCTGCTTGGCGTCCATCGAGGCGACGCGCCGCAGCGCGTCCTCACGTTCGCGCTGGCGGTATTCGAGGTCGTCGAGCAGCACGTTGACGGCGTTGCCGATCACCCCGAGGGGGTCGTCGAGCGCGCTCGGGTCGACGTCGACGCGGGTGTCGGTGTCGCCGAGACATGCCCGCGAGATGACGTCGAGCAGCTCTTCGAGGTCGGGGATCCTCACGCTGTGGCACCCGCCTCGGCCAGGTAGGCCCGCGCGTCCGCCTCCGACTCGAACGGCATGCCCGTGACACCGGTGCCCTTGATGAACATCAGCACGATGAGCTGGATGCGGGGATTGGCGTTGAACCACGACAGCGTGGCGATGTCGCGGTGCTCGCGGAAGTGTTCCCCCCACGCGGCCCGCCAGGACGCGTCCACGTCGACCATCTCCGAGCAGTCGACGAGCAGCCGGTACGGGCGCAGTTCGGGCTCGCTGACCCAGTCGACGAGCTGGGAGACGAGCGCGACCGCCTCCTCGCGCCCGCCGACACCACGCTCGACGAAGCGCAGCGTGGCATATCGCTCGATGTCGTCCCATTCGAGCTCGGTCGGGCCCGCCGTGACCGTCCGGATCCCCACCTCGCCCCCTTTCACCGCCGCCGGCCGGCGACCGGACGGCAGATCCTAGCCAGCCCCCGGACCGGCGACACCGGCAGTGAAAGTTCCCGAACCGGACAAAGCGTGCGTTATGCGGATGACCCCTTCGAATGGCCACCATCGCTGCCGATGGTGCGGAAGATCCCGCCGCGCCCGGTCCATCCACCAGGTGCGCCCCCCTCTGCCGCCGACCTTCGGGGAAGCATGCACCACGTCCGCCGCCGCCACGTCCTGTTCGTCCTGACCGCCGTCACGGGTGCCACGCTGGCCCCGGTCGCACCCTCGTTCGCGACCGAGGTCGCGCCCCCCGAGACGGTCATGCAGACACTCGACAACCTGCCCGAGGTGCCGGTCGCCGGCGACGAGGCGGGCACCGGACTGGTCGAGACGGCGTCGCCATTCTCGATGATCGGCTTCACGCTGCCCGCCG
>JAGXST010000092.1 GCA_018335555.1 Actinomycetota bacterium
CTCGTCCGGTCGGAGCCCGCCGCCGAGCCCGTGCAGTTCGACGCGTCCGAGCCGGAGCCGGAGCCGGAACCCGCGCCATTCCTCGAGCCTGAGCCCGAACCTGATCCGGCCCCCGAGGCCACCGCCGTGCTCGCCGCGGACGACCCGGCCGCAGACGAAGGCGCGGCCGACGACCCCGCCGCGGACGACCCCGCCGGGGCCGACGCGACGATGCGGGTGCCGATCGCCACGCTCGAGCGTCCGGTCGTCCACGACACCGCGGCGGAACCGACCATGTCGCTGCCGTCGGCCGAGCCGCCGCGACGCACCGGCCGCTGGTTGATCGCCAGCATCCTCGGCGCCGTCGCCCTCGCGGTGCTGCTACCCCTGGCTGTCGAGGCACTGCGCACGCTCGTGTCGCTGTCGTAGCGCGCGCCGTCCGGTCAGTGCGCCGCCCACACCTCGGCGTACCACGGCGGTGATGCGGGAACGGGGCCGGGTGGCGGGAACCGGTCGGCTGCCTCGTCGGTGAGGTCGAGGGTGAAGATCACACCGGGGCCACCGGGAAACATCACGTCGAGGTCCGGCCGCCGGACGAAGCCGGCACGCTCGTACATCCGGTGGGCCCGCGTCATCCACGACATCGACGAGATGAACAGCCGGTGTCGCCCGGCCTCGCCGGCACGTTGCCGGCACGCGTCGACCAGCCGCGGGCCGACCCCGCGTCCCTGCGCGTCCGGGTCGACGGCCAGGACGCGGAAGCCGCTGTCGCCGTGGGGCGGCTCGGGTCCCTCCCACTCCCCGTCGCCGGGCTCGACATAGGTGGCCGTGCCGACCACCTCGCCCTCGGCGACGGCGACGAGCAGCGCCGTGACGCTGTCCAGGCGCAGCAGCGGATCGGCCAACCACGCGCGGTAGTCGCCGCCGATCTCGCCGAAGCGGTCATAGGCATCGAGGGTCAACCGCCCGACCCGCTCGGCCTCGTCGAGGCGCATGCCGCGCACCCGGATCGGCACCGGCCCGCGGGAGTCGGCCGTGGCCACGAACACCCGGTGCCCGAGCCGGGTCGGTACCGGGCGGGGCAGCCGGTCCTCGCCGCCGAGGTAGCGCGCCAGCAGGCGGCGGGCATCGTCGACCGCATCGAAGGCGAACACGGTGTCGAGCACGTCGACGGCGAAGCCGCGGTCGGCGAACCACCAGGCGGGCTCACCCCCGCTGGCCGTGCCGAGGCCGGTCAACTCGTCGTCGCCGGCGTTGGCGACCAGCACGATCGGCCCGCCCGGCCTCACCACGCGGTGGAGTTCGGCGAGACCTCGGGACGGGTCCATGGCGTGCGGGAAGAAGTAGGCCCAGGTGGCGTAGGCGGCATCGAAACTGCCGTCGGCGAAGGGCAGGTCGCCGGCGACGCCGCGCACGAACGACACCCGCGGATGGTCGGTCCGCTGCGCGACCATCCCGGCCGCCGGCTCGAGCGCGACGACCTCCCGGCCGCGCTCGGCCAGGCGGCGTGCGGTGAACCCGTCGCCCGCCCCGACGTCGAGCACGAGCCCCTGCCGGGGAAGAACGGCGTCGAGGCGCTCGACGACGTGCCCGTCACGATCCATGGCCGCGCGCTCGATCGCGAACAGATCCGGTTCGGTGGCGCCGTAGAAGGGGATGATCGTCACGCGTGTCGTCCTGGGGGCCCGGGGCGGTGGCGCAAGCTAGCCGCCGTCCCGCACCGTCGAGGACGCGGGCGATGCCCATCGCACCGAGCCGTCTGCGAGGCTCACGGCGGTCACCCCGGCGACCTGACCCACGTCCCGGACGAGGGCCGTCTGCTCCTCGACGCCGACCAGGGCGTCGATGGGACGCTCGAACCGGACCCGACCCTCGGCCGTCTCCACGACCTGCAACAGGTCCCCGCCTGCCCCATGCGAGCCGACCATGACGATGCGGTCCTCGTCCGCCACGACGATACGGGTGGTCTCGGCGCCGGTCGTCAGCAGCCAGCGCGGTGTGCCGTCATGGGCCAGCACGGTCGTGGTCGCACCCCAGGCGAGCACGACCCCGTCGTCGTATGGCCGGATGCTGATCGCGGTCAGCGCACCACGCGTGTCGAGGCCGAGTTCTTCGAGGTCGACATCGAAGACGGGTGCCGAGCCGGTGGCCTCGGAAGCCACGAGGCGACGCCCATCGACGGCGACGAGCAGGCCGCCGCCGATGGCCTTCGCGGTCGCCGCGCGGACGCCGGCGGGTCGCGCCGGCGGGGTGTCGACGGCGACGACGTCCTGCCGTGGCGAGCGCAACGGGTCCGCACAGCAGCGGTACGCGTCGACGGCGAGGACGGCCGCCAACACCAGCACCGGGGCGCTGATCGCCGCCGCCACGACGAACTGCCGTGAGGGCCGGCTGATCGGACGGGCCGGCCGTCCGCAGGGCAGCGGCGCGCCACAGTCTCCGCACCACCGGGCGCGCTGGTCCCGCCACGTGGTGCGGCACTCGGGACAGTCGCGCTCGAGCATCTCGTCCGCCGTCGGGCCGCTGCCACCAGGGTACGCGGCTGGCTCATTCCCCCTGGATCAGTTCCAGTTCGAGCGTCTGCTCGATCTCGGCCAGCAAACGCCCGAGCAGGTCGGCGCGTGCGGCGAGGCTTGCGGTCTCGAGCACCCGCTGCGCGTCGAGCGGGTTGAGCGGCGCGAGCACCGCGGCCTGCCATGCCGCGGTGGCGGGATCCTCGGCGAACGCGAGCGTGGCCGGCGCGCCCTCGCGTCCGAGCTCGGCCTGCATGGCCAACACGTGCCGCAACCGTGCGGTGAGGTCGCCGGGCAACGGCTCGCCGGCGATCCCCGGCTCGTCGAACGCGGTCGTCTCCGCCACCGGATACGGGTCGTCCGGTAGCCACCGTTCGACGCGGACCCGGCGCGTCCCCACCGTCACGACCAGCCAGCGGCCGTCCTCGAGTTCCTCGGCCTCGAGGACCCTGGCGACGGTGCCGACGGTGTAGCGCTGGTCGTCGCCCCCGACCTCGTGACCCCGGCTGATCAGGACCACGCCGAACTCCCGGCCGCCGTCCATGACGTCGTGCATCAGGGTGCGGTAGCGGGGTTCGAAGACGTGCAGGGGCAGCACCATGTGCGGCAGCAGGACGGTGCCGAGCGGGAACATCGGCAGGACGGCCACGATGTCCTCCTCGACCGGGTCCTCGGACGGTGTTCGTCGCCAGGTGCTGCCCGGGTGGGATGCGTGCGTTCCCGGCACCGGCACGCGAGCCTACGGGCCCTCAGCGTGCCGGCCCGGTGACCTCGACCTGCCTCGGGCGTGGAACGGCCAGGCAACCGTGGTCGGCGCCGACGGCCGCGAGCCCGGCCCGGTCACCGTCGGCCAACTCGACGGGTCCTGATCCGGGGTGCACGGCCATCAACTGCTCGGGATCGCTGACGTGGGCGAGGCCGACCAGGTGCGACAGTTCGTGCAGCAGCGTCGAACCCCAGGCGTCGGCGCGGTCGCCGAACCCGGAGCGCAGGTCCTGCCGCTCGGCGTTGAGCACGACCTGGCCCGTGACGTAGACCCGGGCACCCGCCCGGCCGACGGCGACCGGGATCGCCAGCCCCCGGTCGCTGTCGCGCAGCGAGAGGCCGTTCTCGTGCGGCTGTGCCCAGGCGACCAGGACCGGTGCCCAGCGGTGTCCGTAGCGGTCGGGCTGGTAGGCGTCGCGCTGGTCGGCGGGACGCTCGTCGGTCTCGCCGACCACGCGAAACTGCAGGCCGCTGTGGCCCGCGACCTCGTCGAGGGCACGCTCGAGGTCCTCCCGACCGCTCTCGGGCGCCCCAGCGGGCGCGACGACGAGGTCGATAGGCGTGCAGGGATCCCAGCGGATGGGTCGACCGTCGTCGTTGCGGGCCCACACGGCGAACCCGTCGGCTGCGTCACCGCCGGGGCCCGCCCGGTGGGGGACGTCGCGCAGGGCGCCGGCCCCGCTCGTCGACACGGCACGGACGGCACCGGCGACGGCGACCGAGGCGCCGGCCAGTGCGGCGAGCGCCAGCAGCGCGACCACTGCGGTCACGCGCGGACCACGGCGCCGGCCGGCGTCGTCACCGGCCGCCGATGATCCAGGCGCTGTGCTCGTCACGATCCCGCAGACGGTAGCGGCCGGCGGCGCGACGGGACCCCGGCGGTAGGGTCACGACGCGTCGGGGTCGGCAGATGGAACGCCACATGGAGTTGCGGTGGATCGACACCGCCGGGCTGCGTGCGCCGGTTCTGCTCGACGGCTGCGGGACCGCCCCCCCGGCGGTCCTGGTGCCCGGGCTCAGCGACGGTCTCGCGCCCGTCTCGCTACCCGAGACCCGACGCCTGCTGGGCAGCGCGCCACTACCGATGCAGCGGTTCCGGTGTGTCGTGGTGTCCTACCCGGACCCGCCCCCCGATCCGGACCCGCACGCGCCTCCGCCGTCGACCGGGGCGCTCGCCGACCAGGTCGCCGGCCTGCTCGACACGCTGATCGACCGGCCGGCCTGGCTGTTCGCCCACTCCATGGGCGCGATGGTCGCCCAGCACCTGGCGGCGACCCGACCCGACCTCGTCGCCGGGATGGTGCTCTCGGCGAGCACGGCGCGCGCCGACGACCGCCTCCGCGACGTCCTCGTCGACTGGCGCCTGGCGGTGGAGTCGCGGGACTGGCACCGCTTCGCCCGGCTCGCGATCGAGGCGTCGTACACGGGAACGGAACGGGCCCGACGCCGGCTGCTGCTGCGTGTGTCACCGCCGGCGGAACACCCCGACGACCGCGTCGCCCGCCACGTCGCGCTGACGGCCGCCGCCGTGGAGCACGACGCCGCGGACGTGCTCGGCGAGATCCGCTGCCCGACCCTGGTCCTGTCCGGCGAGCACGATCCGCTGTGTCCGCCCGGCGTCGGCAGCACACTTGCGGCCGGCATCCCCGGGGCTCGCTTCGAGGTGCTGTCCGGGCTGGCGCACGGCTTTCCCGAACAGGCACCCGCGAGGTTCGCCCGCCACGTGTTGGCGTTCCTCGCCGAGCATGGACACCCTGGACCGACACCCTGACGACGACGTCCGGCGTCGGCCGGACCCGAAGCCCCCGAGGAGATCTCCCATGGCGACCCTGGTCGTGGTCACCGGCGGTTCGGCCGGACTCGGCGCCGCCCTGCTCGAGACGGCGCCGGGCGACGCCTACCGCGTCGACGTGAGCCGCAGCGGTTCGGCACCCGACGGCGGAAGTCACCTCGCCCTCGACCTGGCCGATCCTGCGTCGTGGGACGTGTTCGCCGCGGGCTTCGAACGCCTCGTCGACGAGCAGCCGTGGGAGCGCATCACGGTGATCCACAACGCCGGTGTCCTCGATCCGATCGGCTTCGCCGGCGAGGTGGACGGCGACGCCTACCGGCGGCACGTCCTGCTCAACAGCGCGGCGACCCAGGTGGTCGGCCACGCCGTGCTGGCGGCGATCCGTGAGCTGTCGTGCCGCCGCGAACTGGTCTTCATCTCGTCCGGCGCCGCCACCAACGCCCGCGCCGGCTGGGCCGCCTACGGCGCGGCGAAGGCAGCCGGTGACCAGTGGGTCCGCGCCGTCGGCCTGGAACAGCAGGTGCGTGGCGGGGTGAAGGTGCTCTCGGTCGCACCGGGGGTGGTCGCCACGGCCATGCAGGAGCAGATCCGGACCACCGCCGAGCGCGACTTCCCGGGGGTGGACCGGTTCCGGCAACTCCACGACGAGGGCCGCCTGGAGGCGCCGGGCGAGGTCGCGCGTCGGCTGTGGGCGCTGCTCGACGACCCGCAGGTCGGTACCGGCACGGTCACCGACCTGCGGGAGCGCTGATCAGGGCTCGGAGCCGTCACCACCGTCGCCGTCCCCGTCACCATCGCCCGATCCACCGTCACCCTCGGTCTCCTCGGGCTCGGTGGGGCCGGGGACCGGCAGCGTCGGCTCGGGTTCGGGCTCGGTCTCGGTGGGCTCGGGTTCCGGTTCCGGTTCGGGGTTCTGCTCGACGCAGGGTTGGCCCTCGTCGTTGGTGATCTCGAGCCTGATGTCGGGCTGCGGTTCCGTCCCGGGCGGCGGCGGGTCCCCGAACGCGTAACCCTCGGGGCACTCCGGTTCGGGTTCGGGGTCGGTCTCGACGCACGGCTGGCCGTCCTCGTTGGTCGTGTCGTCGATGACGTCGGGCATCGGGCTGGTGCCCTCGGCCGGCGGATCGGCGAACGCGTAGCCCTCGGGGCACTCGGGCTCGGGTTCGGGGTCGGTCTCGACGCACGGCTGGCCGTCCTCGTTGGTGATCTCGTCGATCACGTCGGGCCGCGGCCCCCCGTCCGCCGGTGGGGGATCGGCGAAGGCGTAGCCCTCGGGACACTCGGCTTCGTCCTCGTTCAACGTCTCGAGGTCGAGGTCGGGCGGGGTGAAGTCGAGGACCTCCAGGCCCTCGACCGCGCGTGCCATGTACTCGCCCCACACGGGCGCCGCCAGGCCACCGCCGGTCGCCTCGCCCTCGATCGGGCTGTTCTCGGCATTGCCGAGCCAGACGGAGGTGGCCAACTGCGGGACGTAGCCGACGAACCAGGCGTCGCGGCTGTCCTGGGTCGTGCCGGTCTTGCCGGCGGCGGGCCGACCGATCTGCGCACCCTGGCCGGAGCCGCTCTCGACGACCCCGCGCAGCGCCTGGGTGACCCCGCGGGCGATCTCGACGTCGACGTCGGCCGGCCCGGTCGTGTCGGCCTCGTAGACGACGTCGCCGTCGGGCGTCTCGACCCTGGTCACGAGGTGCGGGGGCACGTGGGTGCCCTCGGCGGCGTAGGTGCCGAAGGCACCGGCCATCTCGAGCGGCGTGAAGTCGTGCACGCCCAGCGTCAGGCTGCGTACGGGCGTCATCGTCTGCGCGCGGACGGTCTCGCCGTCGCGGGTGACCTCGCGGACCGTCGGTAGGCCGGCGCGGCGCGCTGCCTCGATGACGTGCTCACGACCCGCCTCCTCCTGCATCTGGTAGTAGACGGTGTTGGTCGACGAGGCCGTCGCCTGCAGCACGGTCTGCTCGCCGGGTGCGCTGCCGCCGAAGTTGCGGATGAAGACCGGTTCGTCGTCGTCGGGTTCGGTGACCTCGAGTTCGGCGGGCGCGTCGAAGCGTGAGTCCATCGCCCAGCCGGCCTCGATGAACGCCTGCAGCGTGAACGCCTTGAACGTCGAGCCGATCTGGCGGGCCGAGCGGTAGGCGTCGTTGCGCTGCTGCACGCCGAAGTCCGGACCGCCGACGAGGGCTCGTACGCCGCCGGTGGCCGGGGCGACCGTCACGATCGCGCCGGTATCGGTGGGGCCCTCCGACACGGCCCGCGCCAGGGTCTCCTGCGCGGCGGCCTGCATGCGCTGGTCGAGTTCCGTGTGGATGCGGTAGCCGCGGAACAACTGCCCCTGGGCGAACTCGGGCAGGCGAGCCAACTCGCGGCGGACGCCGTCGAGGAAGTAGGCGTTGGGACCGGCCTCGACGCCCCGCTGCTCCATGACCCGGGGCAGGCCCTGGGCGCGCAGTTCGTCGTGGGCGGCCTGGTCCAGCCAGCCCTTCTCGAGCATGCCGGTCAGTGAGACCCGGCGGCGGGCCTCGGCCCGTTCGGGGTTCTCCAGCGGGTCGAAGTTCTCCGGCGAGGCGATGATGGCGGCCAGGGTCGCCGACTGGTTGGTGGTCAACTCGGTCGCATCGACGTCGAAGTAGGTACGGGCCGCGGCCTGGATGCCGTAGGCGCCGCGGCCCCAGTAGATCGTGTTGAGGTAGAACTCGAGGATGTCGTCCTTCTCGTAGGCCTGCTCGAGCTTGATGGCGAGCGCGGCCTCCTGGACCTTGCGGGTGTAGGTCTGCTCGGTACCCACTTCGGTGGCGTTCTTGATGTACTGCTGGGTGATCGTCGAGCCGCCCTGCTGGACGGACCCCGATCGCACGTTGGTGAACAGCGCCCGGGCCACGCCGGTCAGCGAGACGCCGCGGTGCTCGTAGAAGTCGCGGTCCTCGACGCCGAGGACGGCGCGCCCGACGTGGATGGGCAGGTCCTCGAACGCGACATCCTCGCGTGAGGCCTGTTCGGGCCCGGCGAACCCGGCGACCTCCTGGCCGCTGAGGTCGTAGACCACCGACGCGTCGGCTGCGATGTCCTCGGGCAGCGGTACGCGCGAGGCGACGAGGTAGAAGACCAGCAGGGCCAGTGCGCCGAACAGGATCGCCGGGACGACCAGCAACACCACCCACCAACGCTTGTACCAGGGCTTCTTGACGGCCTTCTGGCGGCCCCTGGGGGCCTGGCGTGGCGCGGCGGCGCCCTGCTTGCGCGGCGGCGTGGATCGTGAGGCCACGTGTCGGTCCTTGGCATACGAGGTGGCGACGGGCCACGGGACGAGTGTGACGACGGTACCGGGACGGCGGTTGCGACCCCGGAACGTGACGCGGCCCGACCCCGGGAGCGGGGAGCGGGCCGCATCGATGCCGATGTCACGTGTCCATCGACAGGCTCAGAACGCGCGCTCGGGGACGTCCATGAGCCAGCCGTCCTCGTCCTGGGCCTTCTGGCGGCGCAGGGCGACCTTGGCCGGCACCGTGCGCAGGAACCACCGCGCGGACGCCACCTTGCCCGTGTAGAAGTCCGTGTCGCCCGCTGCTCCTCCGGTGCCCACCATGCCGGCGGCCACGCCCGCACTGAGCTTGTCCTGGGCGACCTCGGCCTGGCGCAGCAGCAGCCAACCGATGACGACCTCGGCGAGCGAGTACAGGAACTCGGTCGAGTTCAGGCCGGTCTTGTAGACCTCGGTGCGCTTGCTCTCGTCCATGGAGGCCATCGCGTGCTGGATCAGGACGCCGAGGTGCTGCTGGGTGTCGTCGAGCGCGGCGCCGAGACGCTCGCGTTCGGTCGTGAAGGGGTCGTCGTCCCCGCCGCCCTTGACCAGTTCGCGGACCTGGTCGGCGACCCAGGTCAGCGTCGTGCCCTGGTCGCGGACGATCTTGCGGAACAACAGGTCGAGCGCCTGGATCGCGGTCGTGCCCTCGTAGAGGGTGTCGATCTTGGCGTCGCGGATGTACTGCTCGATGGGGTAGTCCTGCGTGAAGCCCGAACCGCCGAACGTCTGCAGCGACAGGCCCAGCAGCTCGTAGGCCTTCTCGGAGCAGTAGCCCTTGATCAGCGGCAACAGCAGGTCCTCGCGGGCGATCCAGCGCGCGTGTTCCTCCACGTCGGCTTCCGCGCCTGGCGTGTTCGGTGCACAGAGCGCGGCTTGGTCCTGGATCCAGCCACCGAACATCACCAGGGCGCGCATGCCCTCGGCGTGGGCCTTCTGCTCGATCAGCATGCGGCGCACGTCGGGATGCCTGATGATCTCGACCTTGGGTGCGGTCTTGTCCGCCATCTGGGTCATGTCGGCGCCCTGGACGCGGATCTTGGCGTACTCGAGCGCGTTGAGGTACCCGGTCGAGAGCGTCGCCATCGCCTTGGTGCCCACCATCATGCGGGCGTACTCGATGACCAGGAACATCTGCCGGATGCCGTCGTGGATGTCGCCGGCGAGGTAGCCGACGCAGGGCGTGCCGTCCTGGCCGAGCGAGAGCTCGCAGGTCGCCGAGCCCTTGATGCCCATCTTCTTCTCGATGTTGGACACCCGCACGCCGTTGCGCTCACCGAGGTTGCCGTCGGCGTCGACGTGCAACTTCGGGACGATGAACAGCGACAGGCCCTTGGTGCCGGGGCCGGCGCCTTCGGGTCGGGCGAGGACGAGGTGGATGGTGTTGTCGTGGGTCTGGGCGTCCGCCGAGGTGATGAACCGCTTGATGCCCTCGAGGTGGTAGACGGCGCCGAGGTCGTCGGAGCCGTTGTCCTCGACCTTGACCGCGCGCGTGGTGCCCGCACCGACGTCGGAGCCGGCGTCGGGCTCGGTCAGCACCATCGTGCCGCCCCAGCAGTTCTCGATCATCGGGCGGCCGAAGCGGGTCTTCTGGCCCTCGGTCCCGACCTGGTCGATGATCGCGCCCATCAGCGCGCCGATCGGCCACAGCATCGCGGTTGCGTGACCACCGGCGAGCAGTTCGGTCGCGGCCCACCGAATCGACGGGGGAGCGCCGAAACCGCCGAGGTGCTCGGGCAGCGGCAGCAGGTGCCAGCCGGCCTCGTAGAAGGCCTTGAGCGCCCGGTCGAGCTCCTCGGGGATGGTGATGTCGCCCTCGGGTGAGAGTTCGAGCGGGGTGCGGTCGGCGGGCACGAACGACTCGGCCCAGATGGACTCGCGGGTGAATCGGTCGAGTTCGCCGAGCAGCATCCGGGCCTGGTCGGCGTCGACGGCGGCGAACGGGCCGCTGCCGAAGTAGTCCTCGGCACCGAACACCTCGTAGAGGTTGAACTCGATGTCGCGCAGGTTGCTCTTGTAGTGGCTCACCGGAACGCTTCCTCCCGCGGGGTCGACGCCCAAACTTTGGAACGTCTGCTACATATTGGAGCGTTCACTCCAGATCTGCAAGTCTTCGTGCGCACGTGGCGACGACGCCGCGTGCGACGATGACAACGAGCCAAGGGAGCCAAGGTGGCGCGCTATCGGGTCGGCCTCGAGACGCGGGAGCGGATTCTGTCCGCGACCCGCCGCCTGGTGTCCGAACTCGGTGTCGAGGGTGTGACGCTCAAAGCCATCACCGACGAGGCCGGCGTGGGCGCCGGCAGCTTCTACAACCTGTTCGACTCGAAGGAGGCCGCGGTCTTCGAGATCGTCCGCGAGGCGATCGAGGCGGTCGACCCCGACCCGGCCGGCGAGGGCACCGACACCCTCGAGGACCTCGTCGACGCGTTCGTGACCTTCATGACCGACGCGGGACCGATCGCGCGGATCTACCTGCAGTTGGCCGTCGGACGCGGTCTCGTCGACCCGGTCATCGGCGCGAGGACCCTGCGCAGCCACCGGCGCCGCGTCGAACGCTTCGCGGATGCCGCCCGTCGCCAGGACCCGACCCTCGGGCGGGCCGACGCCGACGTCCTGGCCGAGACGCTGCTCGCCGGGCTGACCGGTCTCGGGATCACCTCGCTGCTCGACCCGGGGTTCCACATGGCCGCCCACGCGCAGCGGCTGTTGGCCCGCACCGCCGCGTCGGTGGATGCGCCACGCGGGTAGCGGAGCGGGCGCTAGTCTGCCGCGCCGTGGACGATCCCAGTCATCCTGACGCCCCACCGGTCGAGGCCAGCCGGTGAGTGGTCCTGTCGGCCTGCTGCTCGTCGCGGTCCTGATCACCGCAAACGGGCTCTTCGTCGCGATCGAGTTCGCGCTGGTGTCGTTGCGCCGGCCGGTCGTCGAGGAGCGCGCCGCCCAGGGCGATCGGCGCGCCCGCATCGTCGTCCGTGAACTGTCCGACCTGTCGTTTGCGCTGTCGTCGGCCCAGTTCGGCATCACGGCGACCTCGCTGCTCGTGGGCTACATCGCCGAGGAAGCGGTCGGCGACACGCTGATCCGGCCCCTGCTCGCCCTGATCGGCATGCCCGAGTCGGCCTCGCTCGGACTCTCGGTCGCCATCGCCTTCCTGCTCTCGACCATGGTCCAGATGCTGCTCGGCGAGTTGTTCCCCAAGAACCTCGCGATCTCGCGCCCGCTCCCCGTTGCCCTGGCCATCGCCCCGGTGACCAGTGCGTTCGGCATCGCGTTCGGCCCGGTCATCCGGATCTTCGACCGCTCCGCCGAGGTGGTGACGCGCAGGGTGTTCCGCGTCGAGACGCGGTCGGAACTCGAAGGCGGACACTCGCTGGACGAACTCGCCCGCATCATCTACGCCTCCGGCGAGGAGGGCTCGCTCACCGACGCGCAGGCCGCACTCATGCGCCGCGCGGTCGCACTGGGCGACACACGCGTCAGCCAGGTGATGGTGCCGCGGCCCGACGTGGTGTGGCTGTCGTCGGCGGACACCCTCGCCGAACTGCGTCGCCAGGCCCGACGCACGGGGCACAGCCGGTTCCCGGTCCACACCGGATCCGAGGACGACGTGCTCGGGTCGGTCCACGTCAAGGACCTGCTCGCGGTCCCGCTGGCAGCGCACGCCGCGACGCCGGTCAGCGAGGTCATCGCGCCGGCGCTGGCGGTCCCCGAGAGCGAGTCGCTGCACCAGTTGCTCACCGACATGCGGCGTGAGCGCCGCACGTTCGCCGTGGTCATCGACGAGTACGGCGGCACGGCCGGCATCGTGACCGTCGAGGACGTGCTCGAACAACTCGTCGGCGAGATCGAGGACGAGTTCGACCGGGCCGGCCACGACGTGCGACGGTTGGGCGCGGGGCGCCACCTGGTCCGTGGGTCGATGCGCGTGGAGCGCCTCGACGACACGTTCGGGATCGAGGTCCCCGACGGCGAGTACGAGACCGTCGCCGGCCTCGTCCTGGACCGCCTCGGCCACATTCCCGAGCCGGGGGAGCGCGTCCCCGTCGGTGACTTCGAGATCACCGTGCTGCGGATGGAAGGGGTCCGCATCACCGAACTCGTCGTGGAACGGCGGGTCGACGGCGACGAGGTGACGCCGTGAGCGGCCCGACGCTTGCGGCGATGCCCCTGGCGGTCGACGTCAGCGCCGCCGCATCGGCGCCGTTCGACTGGGTCGCGGTCGCCATCGGCATCGTCCTGCTGGTGCTCAACGGTGGTTTCGTGGCGGCCGAGATCTCGCTGCTCGCCGCACGACGAACCCGCATCGAGGAGGCCGCCGAGGCCGGTCACCCCTCCGGCGAACGGGCACTGAAGGCCCTGACCGAGCTGTCGGTGACCTTCTCGGGGGCGCAACTCGGCATCACGATGTGCTCGCTGGGCCTCGGCGCGATCGCCGAACCGGCCGTGGCGGCCGCATTCGCCCGCTGGCTGTCCGGGACGGCGCTGCCCGAGGGGTCCGTCGCCATCGTCGCGTTCGTCCTCGCCCTGTCGCTGGTCGTCTTCTTGCACATGGTCATCGGCGAGATGGCGCCGAAGAACCTCGCCCTGGCCAAGGCCGAGAGCGTCGCGTTGCGGCTGGCCCGGGTGTTCGGGTGGTACGTGGCCGCCTTCCGGCCGCTCATCCTGTTGCTCAACGGGGCCGCGAACCTGCTCGTCCGCGCCGTGCGGGTCGAACCGGTGGACGAGCACAACCTGGTCCACACGCCGCGGGAGCTCTCGCTGGCGCTGGCCGAGTCGCGCCAGCTCGGGACCATCAGCCACCAGGACGCGCGTGTCCTGGACGCCGCGCTCGGCCTGGCGCAGATCGACGCCGAGGCGGCCATGACACCCCGCGTCGACCTGGCGGCGCTGCCCGACACGGCGACCCTGGACGAGGTGCTCGCCCTGGCCGCGGAAACGGGTCACACGCGCATCCCGGTCTTCCACAACGACATCGACCATGTCGTCGGA
>JAGXST010000093.1 GCA_018335555.1 Actinomycetota bacterium
ATGACGACCGTGGACCAAGCGTTGGACGTGCTGGTGAACCGCACCGGCATCGTCGGCCGATAGGGGGCATGAACGATGCGAATCACCAGTGAAGCGATGGTCACGCGCTCGCTCGACCGCCTGCACTCGCGGCTGAGCCAGTACGAGCGTGCCCAGACCGAGCTCGCGACCGGCCGCCGCATCCTGCAGCCGTCCGACGACCCGGCCGGCACCCGCCGGGCCATGTCGCTCACGTCGTCGTTGCAGGCGCGTGAGCGCGAGCTCGCCAACGCTGACGACGCGCTGGGTTGGCTCAACAGCGCCGACACGCAGTTGCAGGCTGTGACGGGCCGCCTGAACCGTGTTCGGGAACTGGCGACGCAGGGGTCATCAGCGCAGAGCCCTGAGGCTCGACGCGCGCTCGCCGTGGAGATTCGACAGATCACGGAGGAGATCTCCGGGATCGGGAACGCGACACACCTCGACCGGCCGCTGTTCGGCGGCTTCGGCTCGGGCGACCAGGTCGTGAAGGTCGACGGCGTGTGGCAGTTCCCCGATGACCGCCAGGCCGGCGCGCCGGACCAGATCATGCGGCGGGTCAGCGACAGCGAGCAGGTGCGCATCAACGTGACCGCGACCGAGTGGCTCGGCTCCGAGGTCGTCGGCACCGACGGCAACGGCGACCCGATCCACGGCCCGGCCCTGCTCAACCTGCTCGAACGCCTCGCCGACGATCTCGAGACGGGCGCGGGCGCGGCCATCATGGGTGGCCACATCGACGGCATCCAGACGGCGAGTCGGCGTGTTGGAGACAACCTCTCCCAGATCGGTGCCGCCACCAACCGGGTCGACTCGGCGCGCTCACGAGCCATCGACCTGCAGCTCACGCTGCGAACCGAGCTGTCGCAGGTCCAGGACATCGACCTCGCACAGGGAATGATGGAGATGCAGGTGCAGCAGGTGGCATACGAAGCGACGTTGCAGGCGCTGGGCAAGGCCCTGCCGCCGTCGCTGGTGGCGTTCCTCCGATGACGACGACCACTACCCTCCCCGCCCAGGCCCAAGGAGCATCGATGAGCGACGCGGACGAGCAGTTCGCGGTCCTGCGGTTCTCCGACGGCATCCCGGGTTTCCCGGGCAAGCGCAGCTTCATCCTGTCGGACCTGACCGAGGACGGCACCTTCCAGATGTTGTCCAGCGTCGAGGACCCCGAGCTGTCGCTGGTGGTCGCCTCGCCGTGGCTGTTCTTCCCCGACTACGCCCCGGAGCTGCCCAGCAGCGACCAGGACGTGCTGGGCATCGACCAGCCCGAGGACGCGATCGTGTTCTGCACGGTCATCGCCGACGACACCGAGGCGCTGCACCTCAACCTGCGGGCCCCGTTCGTGGCGAATGCCCGGACCCTTGCAGCACGTCAGGTCGTGCTGGACGACATTGAGCTACCGTTGCGCGCCACCGTCACTGCAGGAGGCTGACCGGCGTGCTCGTGCTCTCTCGCCGGATCGGCGAGTCCATAGTGATCGGCAACCAGGTCACCGTCACCGTGCTCGAGGTGCGTGGCGACCAGGTCCGCATCGGTATCGACGCGCCCCGTGACGTGCAGGTCCACCGCGAAGAGGTGTGGCAGCAACTGCAGGAGGAGAACGCGCAGGCGGCCAGCACCGCCGAGCGCACCCGCCGCCTGGTGGCCCGCATGCCCCAGGCTGCCCGCCGTCCCGACGGCCCCGACCAAAGCGGCTCCATCTAGATCGCGTCGCGGCCAGCTCGGACCAGCTCTTCGGGCGCCCACGCGGGCCAGTTCGGCGTTCCGACGATCGAGCCCGCGATGAAGAGGGCGACCGTCCGCGGACCTTCGCCTGAGTTGTCGAACACCTCGACGACATCGGCGGACTCGATCATCTGCACGACGTGGTCCCACAGTCGTCGGTAGCGGCTGCGGATCTTGTCTTGGGGGACGTCATGCCCTCCAGCGTCGACCCGGCGCGAAACCCGATGGACAACCTGCTCCTCGCACACCAGCATGACGTGCACGTGGACGAAGTAGCCAGCCTGCTTCGCCCGCGACACCAAGTCGACCTTCGAGGGGTGTGACGCCACGGTTTCGGCGATGAACGGGCGAGCTCGCGCGAGCAGTTGTTCCCTCGCCCTCTCGGCGAGTTGCGACGCCTCGGCCGCCTTCCGCATGGCCTCGGCCGGGTCAGGCCACCGTTCCGCGGCGATCACGTCGGCGTTGACGAACGGCACTCCCGGTCGCGCCGGGGCGAGCACGAAGCGGACGTAGGTCGACTTGCCCGCCCCGTTCGGACCAACGACGAGATCGAGTCTCGTCACAACGCGGTGGTGGTGCCGTCGGGCCGGCGCTCGACGAGCTTGCCGTCGGCGGCCGTGACGACCGTGGTCACGCCTTCCGCGGCGAGTCGGTCGGCGAACGACATCTCGTTTGCGGCCCGGGAGATGTTCACGCTCAGTTCCGCATTGGCGATCTCGCGCTCGTCGTCAGTCAACTCTTCGAAGTCGAGATCGCCCTCAATGGCGCGTTCGATACGGCGACGAGCCGCGGTGGACCGCGCGGAGAGGTGCATGCCCACCCGAGCCCAATGATCGAGCTGCTCGCGTGCCGACCGGCTCTCGCGCCGCGCCTCGACCTCGGCTGCAGCCAGCAGGTCCGTCGCCACCCTCGTCGTGCGCGTATCCATGCCCACCCGCCGTGTCCGCGTGCCGCCAGTTTGCCACGTTTGTGGCAGATTGCCACAAGCGTTGCGTGCCATGCGTGCATCGTGGGCTGCACGCGGCCGAGGGCCGACGCACGCACGGATCGCTGCGGGTGGACGCCGGGGTCAGACGCCGGCGTAGGCCTCGGTGGCGATGAGGCGCTGGCGCAGATCCTCGGCGCCGGGGGCGAGCGCGGCGTAGGCGCGCTCGCGGGCTTCGCCGACCCGCTGGCTCGCGGTGCGCAGCCGTTCGACGACCTCGTGGAACATCCCGGTGACGTCGGCGTCGACGCGGGCTTCGAGCTCGCGCGCGGGGGCGTCGATGTCGAGGCCGGCGGCGCTCAACACCAGGGCGCGGCCGAGTTCGAGCGCGGCGAGCCGTTCGCTGGCCTGTTCGAGTTCGGCCATCGCCAACGACACGAAGCGCTGCTCGTCGGCGGCCAGCATGAGCTCGAGGGCGCGCAGGCGCGACTCGACGGCCTCGAGCGCGGCGACCTGGCGCTGCAGGAGGCTCACGAGTTGATCGAACACGGTGCGGACTCCTCGGGTCGTCTTCACAACCTTCACTTCCCCATCGGCCACCGGGAAAGGATCTGTAGTGCTATTGCGCGCCCGAATACGGCCGATCCAGCCCCACGACGGCGGGAAAACGCAGTGTGGTGGGGCAACCACACTGTGAAGCGGGGGGAAGTATGCGCGCACCCGCCGTGAAGGACGCGTGAAGGAGTCTCACGTTCTTGGTTCCGATCCCCGAGAGTCAGGTCACGCCACCCGGGCACACGGAACCGAGGACCCACCGATGACGGCAGCGACGGCCACCACTGCAGGCGCACTCGACACGGCGAACGCCCTGGTCGAAGAACACCTGCACCTGGTCAACCACGTGGTCAACCAGCTTTCGGCCCGCTTCCCCCGTCACGTCGACCGCGACGAACTGCGCGGCGCCGGTGCCGCCGGCCTGGTGGACGCCGCCCACCGCTACGACCCCTCGACCGGGGTGCCGTTCGCCCGCTACGCCTCGATCCGCATCCGCGGCGCCGTCCTGGACGCGACCCGCTCGCGTGACTGGGCCACCCGCCGCCTGCGCCGCGACCTGCGCACCATCGAGTCGACCCAGTCGCTGCTCGAAGAGAAGCTCCAGCGCCGTCCCGACGACGCCGAGATCGCCGACGAGATGGGCGTCGACGAGGACGCCGTCCGCGCCCGCCGCGCCGCAGCCGTCACCTCGACCCTGCTGACGCTGGACCGGCCGATCCGCGAGGACGAGTCGGGCAGCGGTGTACTCGGTGACCGCATCCTCGAGCAGGACCAGGCCTGGCTGCCCGAGGCCGCACTCGAGAACAACGAACTGGTCGGCACGCTGCGCACCGCGATCGCCCACCTGCCCGAACTGCCCCGCCGCGTCCTGGTCGAGCACCACTTCGAGGGCCGCCTGCTGCGCGACATCGCCGACGACCTCGGTGTGACCGAGGCCCGCGCCTCCCAGCTCCGCCACGAGGCCCTGCACGCCCTGCAGGCCTACTTCGGCACCGCCTACGACAACGTCCCCCAGGTGCCCGTCGACGCGCCGGGCAAGCGCCGTCGCGCCGCCTACGTCGCCCAGGTCTCGGCCAACACCACGTGGCGCACCCGCCTGCAGGGCGAGGTCGACGCTGTGCGGACCTTCGCCTGATGTCCGCCGTGGACGTCGACGTCCCGCTCGTCGACCTCGACGAGCTCGGCCACCCCGCGGCCGTCACGACGGAGCTGCGCCTGCGCTGCCTCGGTGTCCCCGACAGCGTCCGGACCCGCCTGGCGACGATCGGCGCGGTCATCGTCGAGAGCGACGACGACCAGGTCGACGCCCTGCTCGTCTCGACCCGTCTCGCACCGGACGAACTCGCCGCCCTCGAGGCGGAGCTGCCCACCAGCAGCCGTCAGACCATCGTCCTCGCCCACACCGGCGCCGAACGACTCGCCGTCCACCTCGTCTCCGCCGGCGCCGACGCGATCGTGGGCGAGGGCAACGAGGACGCGCTCCTCGGACTGGTCGACACCAACCGCTCCCCCACCACGCTGCTGACCTCCTACGAGCGACGGTTCGGCTCGGCCGGGGCGAGCAGCCGCGGCGTCGACCCCTCCACCGGTCTGCTCGACCGCGGCACCTTCGAGCGCCGCATCGCGACCCTGGGCGACGCCGACGAGGTGCCGCGCGTCGCGTTCATCAAGGTCGCCTCCGACCGTTGGGGCACCCCCGAGGTCGACCCGGTCGTGGCCGTCCAGCGCCGCCGCCTGTCGACCGCGCTGGCCCACCTCGCCAGCACCACCGGCAGCGAGCTGTACAGCACCAGCCACGGCGAGTTCGGCCTGGTCGGTCCGACGCTGAGCCCCCACGACATGCAGCGGTTCGGCCGCAACGCCCTCGAGATCGTGGCCACCTACCGCGACCGGGGCCTGCCGCTGCGCGCCGTGATCGGTCACGCCGGCTCCGAGTCGACCACCGACCCCGAGGAGCTGCTCGAACTCGCACGGCGCGCCGTCGAGGTCGCGGCCGCCGACGGCACCCAACTGCTGCTCAGCGCCGAGGACCTCTCGCTCGGCGTGTCCACCACGACCGAACTCGAGATCGTGGTCCGCATGCTCGACCAGATCGAGCCGCTGCTGCCCGAGGGCGTCGGCCACGGCGAACGCGTGGGTCGCATCTCGGCCGAACTCGCCCGCCTGCGTGGCTGGTCCCCCGGTGCCGTCGCGCGGGCGCAACTCGCCGGCCACCTCCACGACGTCGGCCGCGCCGGCATGCCAGAGGCCGCGATCGGCGGCCCGGGTGAGCTGACCGGTGAGCTGCTCGAGGTGTGGCGCACGTTCCCGACCAGGTCGGCCGCGATGCTGAAGCTGACCGCCGGCCCGGGGATCGCCGCTGCCGTCCACTCGCAACGCGAGCGCTGGGACGGCGACGGCTTCCCCGAAGGCATCCGTTCGACGGACATCCCCGAGACTGCCCGCCTGCTCGCGGTGTCCCACACGATCGACGAGCTCGCCTCCGAGGGGGCCAGCTCGGCAGCGGTGGCCACCCGCTTGCGCGGGCGCGGCAACGGCGAACTCGACCCCGAACTGCTCGACCTCGCCATGGACAACCTGACAGCGCTGCTCCACGCCCGGCTCGGCTGAACCGACCAGACGACGCACCTGACCCGAACCCCCCACGGCTTTCGCGATCGGTGTCCGCGCCACCCTCACCACCTTGGCTGCCATCGCCGCCATCCCGGTGTTGGCCACTCTCGCCGGCCGGCCGCTGCCTCGCACCCTGCTGCGCTGGCTGATCGCGTTCGCGGGCGTCCGGATCGTGCTGTGGATCGGCAGGGACCTGCTGTTCACGCACGACCTGGATGCCGACGGGTTGCCCGTGTACGGACCTCTGGTCTTCCCGACGGCGCTGCCGCTGATGGCCGGTGCCGCGGGCTACCTCGTCCACGCATCCGCGACCTGGGCGGACCACCGCGAACGGCGCCTGGTGCTCGCCGGGACGTTCACGGCCCTGGCCCACGACGCGGCGGTCACGGCTGCGCTCGCCGAGAGCGAGCGACGGCACCGCCTGGCGCTGGAAGCCGGCGAACTCGGCACCTTCGAGGCCGACGAGGAGCACGGCGTGGCCACCTGGTCACCATGCATGGAACATCTCCACGGGCTCGCCGTCGGCAGCTTCGACGGCTCGATCCGGACGGCACTGACGCTGATCCACCCCGACGACCGTGACGTGGCGCGTTCCTGGCTCGCCGAGGTGCGCCGAGCCGGCGTCAGCCGACCGCTCGACTACCGGGTTCGCGACCAGGACGGCGCGACCCGATGGCTCGAGGCACGCGCGAGCACCCTCGGCGACGGACGCATGATCGGCGTGGTCCGCGACGTCACCGACCGCCGCATCGCCGAGGACCGCTGGCGTCACGAGGCACGCCACGACGCGCTGACCGGGCTGGCTGCTGGTGCTGGATCTCGACGGCTTCAAGGACGTCAACGACTCGCCGCCGCACTGGCAGCGCCGCTGGACCTCGACGGCTGCGAGCATCGGGTCGGCGGCAGCATCGGCATCGCACGCTCACCCGACCACGGCGACGAGCCCGACGTGCTCCTGCGCCGCGCGGACGCCGCGATGTATCTCGCCAAGGCCACAGGCGGCACCTGGCGACACTGGGAGGACGAGGACCGGTAGGAGCACCCGGTCAGGGGCCCGTCAGCCGAGCAGCGTCAGCACGCCCTCGCCGTAGCCCTCGACGCTGACCTGCCAATCCTGGCGCTGCTCCGGTGCCGACGCGATCTTCGCGAGGTCGGCCGGGATCTGCCCCGGGACGGCCACCAGTTCGCGCAGCACGACGTGTGGCGTCATGGGACTGTTCATCAGCTTGCCGCCGACGTTGACGACCTCGTGGAAGAACTCGAGCAGTTCCTCGTCGAGTCGGCCGGCCTCGGCGACCTGGGCGCGGGTCTCCATCGGCGGCAGCATCGCGATCGACGCCGCACACGCCGTGGCGAGGTTGAGGTCGGCGACCACGACCGCGGCCGCCTCGCCGTCGTCGAACCGGTAGCCGGCCAGGTACGACGGCCGTTCCGGATGCAGCTCGTGCACACCACCGCCACGCACCGTGACCGTGCGACCGAGCAGGTCGCGGAGCAGGTCGCGGTACGACGCGCGGGCGGGCATCGGGCAGCGCATGTCAGATGGCTCCGGCCAGCGCGGCGTCGATCGACTCGGGGGTGAACGGCTTGCTCACGAGGAACTTGGCGCCGTTGGACTTGGCGAGCTCGTGCATCTCCGGGGTGGACTCGGAGGTCACGAAGCCGAAGGTCACGCTGACGCCGGCTTCGTTGAGGGCCTGCAGCAGCTCGATGCCGGTCATCTCGGGCATGTTCCAGTCGGACAGGACGAGGTCGGGTTGCTCGGCCTGCACGGTGCCGAACGCCTCCTTGCCGTCTGCCGCTTCGATGATGGTGGCGCCCGCGACCCGGTCGAGGCCGGACAGGGCACGCTTGACGATGGCGCGCATCGCCTTGCTGTCGTCGACTACGAGGATCTTCACGGTGTTGTCTCTCTCTAGCGGTGTTGGTGGGCGTTGGAGATGGAGAGGTCAGTGGCGCCGTTCGAGCATGGTCATCACGACCAGCTCGCCGTCACAACAGGCGGTCGCACGTTCGACGACCTCGGCACCGGAGATGTGCACCTGGTAGTCACGACCGGTCGTGACCGACGGCAGTGACAGCTGGCAGTTGCCCGCCAGCAACGACTTGACGTTGCCTCCGGTCATGTTGGCCAGTTCGCCGACCGTGTCGGTGATCTCTTCCTCGGTGACGTCGGCAGGATCCGAGCCGAACATGAGCGCCGTGGCGGTACGGGCGAGGCCCTCCGAGACCTGGACGGTGACCGCGCCTGCCCAGTCGCCGGTGATCTGGACCACGCCGGTCACGACGACGACGTCGCTGTCGTGCTGGGCGACGGCGTCGGCAGGCTGGAGGTCGAGACCCAGGATCGCCGCCCAGATCTCGGCGCCGATCTGCTGCAGGTCGATGGTGGTGGTGGTCATCGGCCGGTGTTCCTTTCGGGAGTGCTCTCGCTGGTCAGCGCGGGCGGTAGGCGGTGGCGCGGTCGACGGCGACACGCTCGAAGCGTTCGTCGACGTTGAGCGTGGTCTCGGCGGTGCCGAGCATCAGGTAGCCGTCGGGCCGCAGGACCCCACGGAGCTTGTTGAGGATCTCCTGCTTGGTCGGCAGGTCGAAGTAGATGAGGACGTTGCGCATGAACAGCACGTCCACCTGGGGGATGAAGGGCCACTGCCCGACCAGGTTCAGGGCCCGGAACTCGACCATCCCGCGCAGGTTGTCGTTGATCTGCCAGTACTGGCCGTCGCGCTTGAAATGTTTCACGAGCAGCGGCGCGGGCAGCCCCCGGTTGACCTCGAGTTGGGTGTAGCGGCCGGCGGCCGAGCGACCCAGCATCTCTGCCGACAGGTCCGTGGCGATGATGCGTACGTTCCAGGTGTCGACGATCTGCGGGAACCGGTCGCGCAGCAGCATGGCCAGCGAGTACGGCTCCTGGCCACTCGAACACGCGGCGTTCCAGAAGGTCAGGGTCCGTTGTGCCGACCGCTTCTGGATCAGCTCGGGCAGCCAGGTCTGCTCGAGCACCGTCCACGGGTGGATGTCACGGAAGAAGCTGGTCTCGTTGGTGGTCATCGCGTCCACGACGAGGTCGTGGAGTGGGCCGGTGTGGTCCAGACGCAGCCGTGCGACCAGTTCGGTCAGCGAGTTGTGTCCGTTGCGGCGCGCGACGGGCGCCAGCCGGGACTCGAGCAGGTAGCCCTTGGACTCGTCGATGACGATGGCCGAGCGTTCTCGGATCAGCTCGCGCAGGTAGACGAGGTCGGTCGGGGTCAGGTCACCACGCTGGGCTTCGGTGGCGGTCATCGACGTCCCCCTTCGGCCATGCCGCCAGCAGCGGCGAGGTCGGCCGTGGTGCGTCCGACCTGCGCCCGGCGGCGGATGGCCTCGGCGATCTGCGACAGCGGCAACACCTCGTCGGCGAATCCTTCGGCCACGATCGAACCGGGCATCCCCCACACGACGCTGGTCGCTTCGTCCTGGGCCAGGAGTCGCCCGCCGGCGACGTGGATGTGCTCGCTGCCGTTCTTGCCGTCGTGTCCCATGCCGGTCAGTACGACGCCGAGGACGTGGGGGCCGTACACGGCGGCCGCGGTGCGGAAGAGCACGTCGACGGACGGGCGGCACGAGTTCTCGGGCGGCCCGTCGTTGAGACTGGTCCGGACCGTGGTCCCGACCCGTTGGATGGTCAGGTGCCGGTCGCCCGGGGCGATCAGGATCGTGCCCGCCGTGACCGGCTGGAGTTCCCCGGCCTCGGCGACGTGCAGGCGGCAGGTGTTGTCGAGCCGGTCGGCGAGCAACCGGGTGAACATCGGGGGCATGTGCTGCACGATCAGCACCGGAACCGGCAGGTCGCCGGGGAGCTGCGGCAGCAGTTCGGCCAGCGCGTTCGGGCCACCGGTCGAGACACCGATCACGACAGCGTCGATGCGCACGGGCGCACTGGAGCGGGAGGGGGTCGACCGAGCGGCCATCGGGGCAGCGGCGCGGGGGGCGGGGCTCGTGGCCGCGCGAGCGCGGAGCTTGCCGCTGAGCGCGTGGACCCGCGGCAACAGGTCGGTCTTGATCCGCTGCTGGGCCTCGGCGACCGAGCCGACGTTCGCCGGCTTGGTGACGTAGTCGTTCGCGCCGCGGAGCAGCGCCTCCATCGTCGTCGCCGCGCCACGCTCGGTCAGCGTGGAGAACATGATCACCGGCAGTCGCGGGTACAGCTTGCGGAGCTCGGTCAGCGTCTCGAGGCCGTCCATCTCGGGCATCTCGACGTCGAGGGTGACGACGTCGGGGTTGACCTGCGGGATCTTGGCCAGCGCGATCTTGCCGTTGGGGGCGGTACCGACGACCTCGATGTCGGGATCCTCGGCCAGGGCGTCGGTGACGATCTTCCGGACCACGACGGCGTCGTCGACGACGAGCACCCGGGTCCGGGTCATACGACACCTCCGGCGACCGGCGTGTCCGGCAGCTTGATGCCCAGGATGTCGACCTTCTCGCGGATCACGCTCGCCGTGAAGGGCTTCATGGCGTACTCGTCGGCGCCGGCCTCGAGTGCCATGATCATGCGCTCGATGTCGGATTCGGTGGTCACCATCAGCAGTCTCATGTCCGCGTAGGCGGGATTGGCGCGCACGATCTTGATGAAACTGAGACCGTCGAGGATCGGCATGTTCCAGTCGACGAGGGCGAGGTCGACCGGCCCGTTGTCGGCCAGCCACGTCAGCGCCAGTTGACCGTCGGCGACATCGAAGGTCGCGAACCCCACCTGCTGCAGGATCCGCGACAGGATGGCGCGTGTCGCCCGTGAATCGTCGATGACGAGTGCGCGCACCGTAGGTCCTTTGGATCGTGGGTCTCGCCGCGGGTGACGACGGCCCGGTCCCGCGTTGTTCTGGTCGGCAGGCGCCCGACCGGCTTCAGAGGTCGCGGAGACCAGCGATGTGAAGATTCCGTGGTGTATCGGGCCCGAAGCGACGCACGGCCGGCCACCCGTCGCAGGTGGCCGGCAGGTACGGAAACGGGACGTCAGCCGAGGTAGGCCCCGG
The DNA here is from genome assembly GCA_018335555.1 of Actinomycetota bacterium. Classification (GTDB taxonomy): domain Bacteria; phylum Actinomycetota; class Nitriliruptoria; order Nitriliruptorales; family Nitriliruptoraceae; genus Egicoccus. Next base: position 10,856 of record JAGXST010000093.1, read on the forward strand.
ACGCCGGACGCTCCAGCGCCTTGACGCCGTCGACGTCGGTGCCCGCGGACGCGCCGTCGCCACCACGGCGACCCTTCGCGCTGACGGCCTTGCCGGCACCATCGACCAGGGCCTGCAGGCCGTCGGCGACCTCGCGAAGGTCGGCGGCTGCCTGCTGGGTTCGCGCCGCCCCCTGCGAGGTCTCCCCCGCCGCAGACGCCACCGACACGATGTTCTCCGCGATCTCCGACGACCCACGCGCCGCCTCGTTCACATTGCGCGAGATCTCGTTGGTCGTCGCCGTCTGCTCCTCCACCGCACTGGCAATGGTGTTCTGCATGTCCGCGATCCGCGCGATCACCTCGGAAATCTGACCGATCGCCTCCACCGCCTCACCCGTGTCGGTCTGGATCGCCGCGATCCGACTCCCGATCTCCTCGGTCGCCTTCGCGGTCTCCTTCGCCAACTCCTTCACCTCGTTGGCCACCACCGCAAAGCCCTTCCCGGCCTCACCCGCACGCGCCGCCTCGATCGTGGCATTGAGCGCCAACAGATTCGTCTGCTCCGCGATCGAGGTGATCACCTCGATGACCTTGCCGATCTGCGCACTCGACTCACCGAGCCTGGCGACGTTGCTGTTCGCCAGGTCGGCGGTGCGGACCGCCTCCGCGGCCACGCCGGAGGCGTCCGCCGACGACGTGGCGATCTCACGCACGCTCGCCGACATCTCCTCCACCGCGGTCGCCACCGTCTGCACGTTGTGCGACACCTGCTCGCCGGCAGCCGCCACCACGTTCGCCTGCGTCGCGGTCTCCTCCGACGCCGCGGACACCTGCGCGGATACGGCGGCGAGTTCCTCGGAGGAGACGCACAGCCGGTCGGCGCTGCTCCGCACCGTCTTGCTGATCGTTCGCGCGAGGACGATGCCGGTGACGATGCCGATGGAGGCGGCTCCCAGGGAGAGCAACACCGTGAGCAGACGTGTCAGCGCGTACGTGTCCGCGGCGTCCGACTCGGCCTGCTCGGCCGTGGACCGGAAGTGTTCGAGCAGCGTGTCCACGCTGGTACCCAACCGCTCCATCGCCTGGGTCTGGGGACCGAGCGCGTTGGCCTTGCCGCCGGCGGGGTCGGCGCCGGCGACCAACTCGCCGGTGAGCTTGATAGAGGCGTACGCCGCGTCGAAGTCGGCCGCGAGCGCGTCGACATTGGCCCGGTCCTCGGCCCTGACGGTCTCAGCGAGCAGGTCGATGCGCTGCGTGACATCTGCGGCGAGCGCCTCGGTCTCCGCCAGGCTCGCCTGCGCCGCGACCGAACTACCCGCCAGCGAGACACGCAACGCGGTTCTGGTCATGACCATCACGTCGTGGTCGATCGTGGCGACGATGTCGAGAAGGTCGCCCTCGGTGGCCAGGACGGCGACATCGTCGTCGACGGCGCCCATCCGATTGATCACGAACAGGGCGAACACGGAGAAGCCCATGATCATCAGGCCGAAGCCACCGAGGATCTTGCGTTGCACGGACATTGCAGCGAACACGGGGGGTCCCTTTGCGGGAGGGCCCGTCGGCCACGGTGCCAGCGGGCGATTACGACTCCATCGGCCGCTACCGCCCGGTATTCAGCGAAATCCGAGCCGTGCCGACCCCGGCGATCGTCGACTCGAGACCCGGTGTCTCGGCGCGCTCGACGTCCCGGGCCGCACCATCGACGACGCCCTGCAGCGACCCGGCGATCTCACGCAGCCGGCCTGCGGCCTGCTGGGTGCGGGCCGCACCCTGCGACGTCTCGCCGGCTGCCTGGGCGACCGACACGATGTTCTCCGCGATCTCCGACGACCCACGCGCCGCCTCGTTGACGTTGCGCGAGATCTCGTTGGTCGTCGCGGTCTGCTCCTCGACCGCAGACGCGATCGTGTTCTGCATGTCCGCGATCCGCGCGATCACCTCACCGATCCGACCGATCGAGGCGACAGCGGTGGTCGAGTCGGACTGGATCGCCGCGATCCGCGACGAGATCTCCTCGGTCGCCTTCGCGGTCTCCTTCGCCAACTCCTTGACCTCGTTGGCCACGACTGCAAAGCCCTTTCCGGCCTCACCCGCACGCGCTGCCTCGATCGTGGCATTGAGCGCCAACAGGTTGGTCTGCTCCGCGATCGAGGTGATCACCTCGATGACCTTCCCGATCTCGACCGACGACTCGCCAAGCTTGGCGACGTCGTCGTTGGTCGACTCCGCCTCACGCACCGCGTCTCCAGCAACCTTGGACGCATCCGCCGACGACGTGGCGATCTCGCGCACGCTCGCCGACATCTCCTCCACCGCGGTCGCCACCGTCTGCACGTTGTGCGACACCTGCTCGCCGGCAGCCGCCACCACGTTCGCCTGCGTCGCGGTCTCCTCCGACGCCGCCGACACCTGCGAGGCGACCGCAGCCAGGGCGTCTGCAGCAACCGAGAGGTCGTCGGTGGACGTGGTCAGCGATCGGGCCACCCCGCCACCGACGAAGCGGGCCAGGCCGACCCCCATGGCGGTCAGTGCCAGACTCATGACCCCGATCAACCTGACGGCGCCGTCAGCCATGCTGTGGCCTTCGCTTCGGACCGTCTCGACGACGAGTCCGGCCGAGCTCGCGAAGGTCGTGGCCGCCGCCTGCAGGCTCGCTGCGTCCCCATCGCCGCCAGCGACATCCCGCGCCACCGTGACCAGTTCCTGGAGGGCCCGGGCCTGGTCATCGAGAGCCGCCCGGGCCGCGCCGCTCGCCGCCGAACCGTCACGGAGGACGTCGAGGTTCGCTTCGAGACGCCGCGCACTGGCGGCCGTGTCGGCGTCGGATCCCAGCAAGGCGTCGTTGCGCAGTCGTTCGCCGAGCATCTGCTGTTCTGCCGCGAGCGCGACGGTGTCCACGGCATCCTTCTGGTCGCCGACGAGCAGCGCCGTGTAACCGGCCGCGCCGAGGACGCCCGCCACCAGGAGCAGCGGCGCAACCAGGATGCGTGTCTTGAGCCTTCGCTCGGCAGAGAACGGGTTCCAGTGCATGACGGCCCCCACGGGGAGAGCGACCATCCCGAAGATGGTCGTGCTCTCGATCCATCGGCCGACCGGCGCCTCGGTAGAGCGGTCGAGACGGCTTCAGCCGAGGTAGCTGCCGTTGCCATTGCCATTGCCGTGGCCGTTGCCGACGGTCGCGGTGGTGCGGTCGGCCTCGAAGGGCGCCAACGACGACACGGGCAGCACGGCCGCGCCGTCGCCGCCACGCCGACCGGTTGCGCCCTTGTCCTTCGGCACCCCGTCGACCACGGCCTGCAGGGCGTCGGCGACCTCGCGAAGGTCGGCGGCTGCCTGCTGGGTACGTGCTGCACCCTGCGAGGTCTCCCCCGCGGCAGACGCCACCGAGACGATGTTCTCGGCGATCTCCGACGAACCACGCGCTGCCTCGTTGACGTTGCGCGAGATCTCGTTGGTCGTCGCCGTCTGCTCCTCCACCGCGCTCGCGATCGTGTTCTGCATGTCCGCGATCCGCGCGATCACCTCAGAGATCTGACCGATCGCCTCCACCGCCTCACCCGTGTCGGTCTGGATCGCCGCAATACGACTCCCGATCTC
>JAGXST010000094.1 GCA_018335555.1 Actinomycetota bacterium
AAGCTCGTGGGTGAGGTCGGCGACGCCGTCGAACTCGTCCCGGTGCTCGTCGTCGGCGACGACGGTGCGGTCACCACCGGTGGCGACCTCGAGGGTCGCGCGGTGAAGGCCACCATCACCGGCCACGACAAGGGTGAGCGGATCCGAGTCTTCACCTACAAGAACAAGTCCCGCCAGCACAAGCGTCGCGGTCACCGTCAGCACCGCACGACCGTCCGCATCGAGGAGATCTGACATGGCGCACAAGAAGGGCGGCGGTTCGTCCAACAACGGCCGCGACTCCAACGCGAAGCGCCTCGGCGTGAAGAAGTACGGCGGCGAGGTCATCCGTGCGGGCGGCATCATCGTCCGCCAGCGCGGCACCAAGGTCCACCCCGGCGAGAACGTCGGCCGTGGCGGTGACGACACGCTGTTCGCACTCGCCGACGGTGCCGTCAGCTTCCACAAGACGCGCACGCGTACCACCGTCTCGGTCCTGCCGACCCAGGACTGACGACCGCTAGCGTTTGCAGCACGCGAGAGGGCGGCCCATCGTGGCCGCCCTCTCACGTGATGCAGTACCTCACCGCCCACCCACCTATCGGAGCGACCGTGGACACGCCAAGCTTCGTCGACGAGTGCACGGTCCACGTGCGCGGCGGGGACGGTGGCAACGGCTCGGTCTCCATGCGCCGTGAGGCCCACGTGCCGCGCGGCGGTCCCGACGGGGGTGACGGCGGCCGGGGTGGCGACGTGGTGTTCGTCGCCGACCGCAACACCACCTCGCTGCTCGACCTGCACCGCCTGCCCCACCGTCGCGGCGGGGACGGGGGCCATGGCTCGGGCCAGAACCGCACCGGCGCCGAAGGCCACGACGAGGTGATCACCGTGCCGCTCGGCACCGTGGTCCGCGACCGCGACAGCGGCGCCGTGCTCGCCGACCTCGTCGTCGACGGCCAGCGCTGGGTCGCTGCTCGTGGCGGTCGTGGCGGCCGGGGCAACGTCGCGTTCGCCACCCGCTACCGGCGGCTGCCCCGCTTCGCCGAGCGCGGCGAGAAGGTGCGCGAACGGTCGCTCCGCCTCGACCTGAAGATGATCGCCGACGTCGGCCTGGTCGGGTTCCCCTCGGCCGGCAAGTCGTCGCTGGTGGCCCGGCTGTCGTCGGCCCGCCCCCGCATCGAGGCGTGGCCGTTCACCACCCTGACCCCGCACCTGGGCGTGATGCGCGCCGGCGACGCCGCCGACGGCCAGCCGATCGACGTCGTGCTCGCCGACGTGCCCGGCCTGATCGAGGGTGCCGCCGAGGGCAAGGGGCTCGGCATCCGCTTCCTGCGCCACATCGAGCGTTGCCTGGTGCTGCTGCACGTGCTGGATGCCGTCCCGATGGAGCCCGACCGGGACCCGATTCGCGACCTCGCCGCCCTCCGCGAGGAGTTGCGCCAGCACGACCCGTCGATGCTCGAGCGCCCGCAACTGGTCGTGCTCAACAAGCTCGACCTGCCCGACGGTCAGGCCATGGCCGACCTCGTGCGCGAACAACTCGAGGAGGCCGGCGAAGAGGTGCTGCCGGTCTCGGCCGTCTCCGGTGCCGGGCTCGACACGCTGCGCTACCGGCTGGGCGTGCTCGTGGCGGCCGAACGCCGGGTCCGGGGCGACGTGATCGTCCACGTCCCCGAGGTCGACGAGGAGGTCGTGCTCCGGCTGACCCAGCGCACCAAGGACTTCGAGGTCGTCGCTGCCGAGGGTCGTTTCGAGGTCGTCGGCGAGCGGGTCGAGCGATGGGTGCAGATGCTGCCGATCGAGGACTGGGAGGCAGCCCGTTACCTGCAGGGTCGGTTGCGGCGCGCCGGTGTCGAGAAGGCGCTGGTCGATGCGGGGGCGCGCAAGGGTGACGAGGTGGTGATCGGCGAGGTCGTGTTCGAGTTCGACCCCGACCTCGACGACCTGCCGGCCGAGGAACGCGAGGCGATCCTGGCCGGCGAACTCGATCCCGAGGACGGCGAGGTCGACGACCTCGTCCCCGACTGGGGTGACGACGAGATGGTCGCCGAGGACGTCGGCGGCGACCCCGAGGACGCCGAGGAGCCCGGGTCGTGAACGCCGGGGTAGCGCGCTTCCCACGCCCGCAGCTTGCGGTCGTCAAGGTCGGCTCGTCGTCGCTGCGCGGCCCCGACGGCCGGCTCGACCGGGACCAGGTCGCCGTGGTCGCCGAACAACTCGTCGCCGCACAGGACGCCGGCACCCAGGTGGTGCTGGTGTCGTCGGGGGCGGTGGCCGCGGGCATGGGCCTGCTCGGGCTCGAACGCCGCCCGAGCGACCTCCCGACGCTGCAGGCCTGCGCCGCCGTCGGCCAGGGTGAGCTGATCCACGAGTACCAGCAGGTGCTCGGTCGCCACGGCCGCGCCGCCGCGCAGATCCTGCTCAGCCAGGACGACTTCGTGCGCCGCAGCCGCTACCTCAACGCCCGGACGACCCTGCGCCGTCTGCTCGAACTCGGCGCGATGCCGGTCATCAACGAAAACGACGCCGTCGCGACCGAGGAGCTCGCCTACGGCGACAACGACCACCTCGCCGCCCTGGTCGCCTCGATGCTCGACGCCCAACTGCTGGTGCTGCTCAGCGACGTCGACGGGCTCTACGACGGCGACCCGCGCACGCGCACGGACGTGCAGTTGATCGCACGCGTCGACGACGTCGACGCGCTCGACGCCGCCTCCATCGGTGGGGTCGGGTCCTTCGTCGGGTCCGGCGGCATGCGCACCAAGGTCGGCTCGGCCCGCGTCGCGGTGCGCTCGGCCGCGCACGCCGTGGTGGCCAACGCCCGCCGTCCCGGTGTCCTCGCCGACGTCATGGCCGGCGGCGAGGTGGGGACCTGGTTCGTCGCCCAGGAGCAGCGCATCGAGGCCCGCCGGCTGTGGATCGGGTTCGCGCTCCGTGCCCACGGGCAGGTCCACGTCAATGACGGCGCGGCACAGGCGCTGCGCACGACCGGCGCCTCGCTGCTCTCGGTCGGCGTCGTGCACGCCGACGGTGAGTTCGCCGCGGGCGACGCGGTCGAGGTGCTCGGACCGGACGGCCGGATCGTCGCGCGCGGGCTGAGCAACTACGGCGTCGGCGACCTGCGTCGCATCGCCGGCCACTCGACCGCGTCCGCCGCCGAGAGCTTCGGCTCCGGCTTCGCCCGCGAGGTCATCCACCGCGACGACCTGGTGCTGCTGTAGAGGTCAGCCGGCGACGATGCCGCGGGCCTGGTCGGCCGTCGGGGCGATGCCGAGGCGGACGATGGTGTCGTCGCAGGCGATGGCGGCCGCCTGGTCGCCCCCGGTGAACGTCCGTGGACGGCCGGTGGTGTCGGCGTCCGCATCGGGCCACGCGGCTGCATACCAGGCGGACACGTCGTCGCACAGCGTCCCGGTGGCGTCGCCCAGGACCAGGCCGATCGCGGTCTCGTCGCCGTCGCCCCAGATCGTCACCTCGCCGCCTGCCCAGGCAGAGGCCGCGCGACGGGGGTCGGGGAGTGCGGCGGTCTCGTTGCCGCCGGGAGCCTCGAACAGCCACAGCAGCGGGGCGGCGCCGAACTCGTCGGTGTGCAGTTCCTCGAAGCCGTTCGGTGCCGAGAGTGCGCGCAGGTCGACGGTCTCGTTGGCATCGGCGCCGTAGAGGATCTCGGCCGTGGTCGTGGGCGGCGAGGCGTAGGCGGCATCCACCGCGTCCCAGCCACCGTCCAACCACTGGTCGCACACCCAGTCGAGGCCCGCGGTGTACGGGAACAGCAGTTCGCGCTGCAGATACAGCGGCACCTGGTCCAGGCCGGCCTGGGCACGGGCGGCGTCCTCGCCGGTTGCGGCTGCGATCTGGTCCTCGACGGGGATGTTCTGCAGGGCCCATTGGTTCATGAACAGCGTGGCGTCCCCCTCGACGACCGCCTGCGCCGCCAGGATCCGGTCGCTGCCCTCGAGCGCTTCGAGGTCGGGCAGCCCCAGCGCCTGGTCGGCCAGTGCGTGCTGGAGTTCGTGTGCGAGCGTGATCGTGTCGAGGGTGCCTACCTCGCCGTCGTCGGGTACGCGGACGACCAGCTCGCCGGTGTCGGGGGAGTAGAAGCCCGCGACCTGGTCGTCGAGCAGTTGTCGGCGGACCGTCGCCAGGTCCGTCCCGGCCGGCATGGCCCCGAGCCCGACCAACAGTCGTTGGTAGGCGTCGTCCATCGCCGGATCGGCGTCCTCGGTGAGCAACTCGTCGAGCCGGGCGTGTAGCTCGGACGTGGTCAGGAAGTCGACCTCGACGGGGTCGGTCCAGGCCAACGAGCGGTCCTCGGCGACCTGGGGTACCAGCGCCTCGACCAGCGCGTCGGGGTCGTCAGGCAGTTCGGGGCGCCCGGCGGCGTCCCCGCTCTCGTCGCCTGCGCCGCCCAGGAGCCCGCCGAGGTCGCCGAGGTCGCCCTCGCCGCCCAGCAGACCACCCAGCCCCCCGTCGCCGCCGAGCAGACCACCGAGGTCGCCCAGCCCGCCGAGACCACCGCCTCCGGGGACCAAGCAGGCGGCGCCGGGCGTGCCGCCGCTGCCGAGCAGGCTGCCGAGATCGCCCATGCCCCCACCGAGCAGGCCGCCCAGCAGATCGCCGATCCCGCCCTCGCCGCCACCGAGCAGTCCGTCGAGCAGGCCGCCCAACCCGTCGGCCGTGCCACCTGTGCCGCTTTCGAGCTGGTCGACGCGGGCCTGCAACTGTTCGACCTCGGTCGCGAGTTGCTCGGCGCGGGCCTCCGCCGCGTCGGCGCGCCGATGCTGCACGACCAGGCCGACGCTCGTCGCGATCAGCGCCACCGCGGTGGCGCCGGCGATGAACGGCAGGATCCAGGGACGCATGGCCCGAGGGTAGCCCGAACGGGCCAGCCTGCGTTCAGTCGTCGCTGTCGACGCTGCCCGGGCTGTCGACACTGTCCGGGCTCACCGCGCTGGCCGGGGAGTCCGGCGTCTGCGGATCGACCGACGCCCGGGCGGCGTCGTCGGGGGAGTCCACCGAAGCCGGCGCGACCGCGTCGCGGGAGGTCGGGGCGGGTTCGTCGGGCGACGCGATCGATGCTGCGCTCGCGGTCGTCACCGGCGACGTCGTCGACGCCGGTGATGGCGGCGTCGGCATCCTCTCGAGCAGGTCGGGCGCCACGATCACGGTGTCGGCCGACAACGGCAAGGTCGGCAGGGCCACCGCCTCGCCCGGCTGCGCGATGGCCACGTCGAGATCGATCGGTTCGACATCGACCGACGACGGGCGCTGGAGGGCGAAGGCGCCGACGCCGATGCTGGCGGCTGCGGTCACCACCGAGGCGACCTGCCAGCGGCGGGCGGGATCCATGGGCGTCTCCTGGAGGGGTGTCAGGTCGGCCGTGTGACGCGCAGCGTCGGCAGGGTGGCGTCGTCGTCGGCCGGCAGGAGCAACGTCTCGCGGTCGACGACCGGGTCCTGCAGTTCCGAACGCCGTCCGGTGGGCGGCGGCGTCGAGGCAGCCGGATAGAGCAGGTCCTGCTCGCCCCCGGCCGGTTCCCACGGCAGGTGCAACTCGACCCGCGTACCGGCCGGCCCGGAGTCCAGCACCACCTCGCCGTCGTGGGCGTCGACGACCGCCTTGACGACACTCAGGCCGAGCCCGGTCGAGGTCGGTGCGTCGCCGGCGCGGACGAAGGGCGAGAAGACCGAGTCCCGGATGTCCTCGGGGATGCCGGGGCCGTCGTCGTGCACGGTCACGACGAGCCCGTGCGGGGCGAGACGTGCCTCGACCGTGATGCCGGTGCCGGCCGGCGTGTGGATCTGCGCGTTGGTCACCAGGTTCAGCACCGCCTGCGCGAGCCGGTCCGGATCGGCGTGCAACGTGACGGGCGGTGGCGGCTGGACCCGGACGCGCCGGCCCTCGGCGGTACCCGACAGGCGGAGTTCGAGTTCCTCGAACCAGTGCACCAGTTCCACGGGACGGGGCCGGGCGAAGTCGTCCATGCCCGACCGCGCGATCGCCATGAGGTCGTCGACCAGCCGGCCCATCCTGCGCAGCTCGTCCTGCAGGATCGCGGCAGTCTCGGCCGCGACCCGTGGGTCGTTGCCGTCCACGTTCTGCAGGACCTCGAGGTGCCCGCGTGCGATGGTGATCGGCGTGCGCAACTCGTGGCCGACACTGGCCATGAACTCACGCTGCCGGGCGCTGGCGGCCTCCAGTCGTTCCAGCATGGTGTTGAACTCGCGGGCGAGCACGGCGACCTCGTCGCTGCTGCCGGGTTCGACCACGCGGGTGTCGAGTGAACGCAGGTTGGTCGTGCGGGCGGCCGAGGCGAGCGAGCCGAGTGGGGCCAGCGACCGCCACAGCGTGGCCGCCAACAGGATGCCGCCGAGCAGCAGCGAGACGCCGGCCGCAGCCACGACCAGCCAGGCCGCCTCGAGCGCCTCGCTTCGGACCGGCTCCAACGGTGCGACGATCTGCAGGGTGCCCACCTCCGCACCGTCGAGCAGGATCGGCACGGTCGAGGTGCGGACCTCGCCGGCATCGGTGGCGACCGTCTCGAGGACGTTGAGGTCACCGCTCGGCAGGGCGCCGGACCGGAACAGCGGCTCGAGCTCAGGAGGCCCGTTGGCCGCGGCCATCCGCTGGCCGCCGGCGAACGTCACGATCGTCCAGTACGACGGTGTCGACGGGTTCAACTGCAGGTAGCGCGTCACCGCGTCACGCAGTGCCTGTTCGCTCGACGGCGCTGCCTCGGTCGGGTCTCCGAGCAGTTCCGACATCGACAACTCGAAGCGGTCCTGTTCCCGGGCGATGACGACGTCGATGTCGCGGCGACCGTCCTGCAGCAGCAGTTCGTAGGCGATCACGGCCGCGATGGCCAGGCTGACCGCGAACACGACCATCGCCGTGGCGGGCACGCGGACCCGCAACGAGTGGAGGTGACCGAGCAGGCGACTCATGTGGCCGGCTCCGTCCCGTTCGACGTCCCGGCCCGCAGGCGGTAGCCGGCGCCGCGGACCGTCTCGATCAGGTCCTTGTCCAGCTTGCGGCGCAGGTAGCCGACGTAGACCTCGACGACGTTGGAGCCGGGGTCGAAGTCGTAGCCCCACACCCGGTCCATCAACTGCACCTGCGAGAGCACCTGGTTGGGGTGGCGCATGAAGGTCTCGAGCAGCGCGAACTCGCGGGCCGTCAGGCTCACCTCGCGGCCCGACATCCGTGCGGTCCGGCTGCGCAGGTCGAGGGTCACACCGCCGGCGACCAGTTCGGTGGCCGTGACCTGGTCGCGGGCGCGCAGCCGTGCATGGATCCGTGCCAGCAGTTCGACGAAGCTGAAGGGCTTGGTGACGTAGTCGTCGGCGCCGTTGTTGAGCCCCGCCACCCGGTCCTCGACCGCGTCGCGGGCGGTGAGGATGATGACCGGGACGTCGGGTCGACGCCGGCGCAGGTTGGTCAGAACCTGCTCGCCCGGCATGCCCGGCAACATCAGGTCGAGCACGACGAGGTCGACGTCGTCACTGCAGGCCAACGCGTAGCCGGTCTCGCCGTCGGGCGCGACCTCCACGCCGAAACCCTCGGCCTTCAGCCCACGCTCGAGGAATGCGGCGATGCGCGGCTCGTCCTCGACGATCAGGATGTTCATGGGGCGAGTGTGCAGTATGTGTGACCCACCCGGCCTGTACCTGAGAACCTTCTCATCCGGCCCTCATCGCAGGTTCACGGGCGGGCGCCATCCTGCCACGCCCCCTTCTTGCCCCAGGAGAGCCCCCGTTGTCGACGTCCCCGACCGCCGACCCGCTGGCGGCCGCCCGCCACCTCGAGGGCCCGGGAGCGCACGAGGTGCTGCGAGCCGCCGCACGCGCCGCGGGGGCGACCCTGCGCGAGGCGAGGCTGCGCAGTGTCCATCACCGGGCCGGACGGTCCATCAGCCACGTGTACGCCGCGACGCTCGAGAACGACGGGCAGGCGCGCGAGGTGCTGCTCGTCGCCCACGTCGACGCGAAACCGCTGCCCGAGGCGGCATTCGTGCTCGAACAGGACGGCGACCGCATCGCGGTGTGGCGCTTCCCGAACGATCCGTTCCTGCCGGGTCTGCCGTCGGCCGTCCACTTCGGTCGTGTCCGCGAGTTGCTCGACGCCCTCGGGGTCGCACCGGGCACCGTCGGTCTGCGCACGCGCGCCTATCGGCCCACCCGACGCGCCGTCGTCGAGGTGACCGTGACCGACCTGTCGTCGTCGGATCCCGAGGAGGCGTCCGGGCGGGTGCTGTATCTCAAGGTGCTCGCCGGCCGGCGGGCCGAGGAACTCGCCGACATGCATCGGCAACTCATCGCGAACGTGCCCGTGCCGAAGGTCGTCGGGGTGGCAGCCAGGCAGGGCATCATCGCGCTCGAGGCCCTTGGCGGGGCGACGCTGCGCGAAGCGCTGCTGTCGGGCGCGCCGCTTCCCGAGCCGGCAGCGCTGGTCGAACTCTCGCAGCGCTTCGCCTCCAGTGGGCTGACGAGTCGCCGCGACCCCGTCGCCTTCGCCGACCCGATCCGCCACCTCGGCTTTCTGGCCGAGGTCGTCCCGGCGGCGGCTGCCGACCTGCGACGGATCGCCACGGAGGTGGCGGTGCTGGACGCCCCGCTCGTGCCGGTCCATGGCGACCTCCACGACGGGCAACTGCTGCTGACCGGCCGTGACGTCACCGGCGTCCTCGACGTCGACGGCTCGGGTCCCGGTCACCTCGCCAGCGACGCCGGCAACCTCGTGGCGCACCTCGAGGTGATCGGCCACGTGTGGCCGCAGTACACCGAGCGAGCCAGCACCTACGCCGCCGCGGTCGCCGAGGCGTACCGCCCCGTGGTGGGGGACCGACCGCTGGCGCTGGGAACCGCGGCCGCCTGGATCGCGCTGGCGACCGGCCCACATCGTGCGCAGGACGCAGGTTGGCGAACCGAGACCGAGGCCAGGGTGGCCAAGGCGATCGACGCAGTCACCTGAACCGCACTCGACCACCGCGACGAGGGCCGGGCTCCCGCGAAACGAGAGGTGCCCCGCCGAGGATCGGCGGGGCACCGTGCGTCGGGGCCGGGGCGAGGTCCCGACGGCTAGCGGTCGGTCAGCTGTCGACCGACTCGGGTGAGTCGACGCTGTCGGGCGAGTCTGCGCTCTCCGGCGAGTCGGGGCTGTCCGGCGAGTCGGGGCTGTCCGGCGAGTCGGGGCTGTCCGGCGAGTCGGGGCTGTCCGGCGAGTCCGGGGAGTCGGGGCTGTCCGGCGAGTCGGGGCTGTCCGGCGAATCCGGGCTCGGAGCGGACGCCGCGCTCACCGTGGTGTCGGTGTCATCGGCGCGAACCTCACGGGCCTCCTGGCGTGCGCGAGCCTCCGCGACCGCGGCGAACGCGCGCTCGTTGGCGTTGTCGCTGGCCGGTTGCACGGCGTCGTCGGCGGAGTCGATCGACGTGGACGAGGCCGGTGAGTCGCTCGAGGTCGGACTCGCGACCGACTCACCCACCTCGTTCTCGACGCTCAGATCGATCGAGTCCGGCTCACCCTGCGGGCCTGCGGCCGCAGCCGTGATGCCGAAGGCGCCGGCAGCGAGCGCGGCGGTGGCCGTGGTCGCGGTGACCGTCTTCCAGCGGGAGAGGTGCTTCATCGGGGATGACTCCTTGGTCGGATGTCACCACCATGCCCGCCGCACCTGAGCGTTGCGTATGGCGAAGCTGAGACTCCTCTCAGCAGCTCAGGCATGCGGATCGAGGAGGAGCTTGCCCACGGACCTGCGTTCGCGCAGGTCGCGGTGCGCCTGCGCGGCATCTGCCAGTGCATAGGTCCCGCCGACCACGGGCCGTAGTTCGCCGGCTGCGGTCAACGCGAACAGTTCGTCCATCGGGGTCGCGAGGTGACGCTGCGGGTCGCCCATCGCGTGCGCCAACCAGAATCCGATGACCCCGCGGGAGCGGCTCATCAGCCCGCCGAGGTCGACCGGCGACGGTGCCCGCCGCGACGCCATGCCGTAGAAGACCAGCCGTCCGAACGGAGCGAGCGCCGCCAGGCTCTGGTCGGTCGTGGTGCCGCCGACCATCTCGAGCACGATGTCGACCTTGCCGCCGTTCGCCTCCTCGAGTGCCGACTTGAGGTCGGGCTCGCCGGCGTCGATCGCGACGTCCGCGCCGAGGTCGAGCGCGAGCCGGCGCTTCTCCTCCGACGAGGCCACCGCGACGACCCGCCCGGCCCCCCACCGCTTCGCCAACTGCACCACGAGGCTGCCGACCCCGCCGGCTGCCGCGTGGACCACCACCGACTCGCCCTCGCGCAACTGCGCCGAGGTTCGCAGCAGATGCCACGCCGTCGTGCCCTGCAGGACCAGCGCGAGGGCCTGGCCGTCGTCGACGCCGTCGGGCACGTCGAACGCCATCGCCTCGGCCGCCGCGGCCTTCTGGGCATACCCACCCCCGCCGAGCAGAGCGACGACCCGGCGGCCGTCGGGAGTCGTGCCGACGGCCTCGGCGCCGGGAACCATCGGCAGGCTGGCCGGCGCGAGGTAGCTGTTCTCGGCCTGGTGGGTGTCGGCGTAGTTGAGACCGGCGTGGGACACGTCGATGACCATCCCGCCGGGGAAGGCCTGCGGTTCGGGCTCGTCGTCGACGACCTGCAGGACCTCGGGTCCGCCGAACTCGGTGATGCGGATGGCGCGCACGGGTGCTCCTCCGGGGGGGGGTTGTGTCGGTCAGGCCCTGGTGACGTCGACGACCTCGGCGTCGACAGCGGCGACGAGGTCCGCGGGTGCCACCAGCAGCGACACGCCGTGCGCGCCGCCGCCGATGGCGATCAGGTCTGCGGCGGCCGCTTCGGTGTCGACCACGACCGGTAGCGGGCTGCTGGTGCCGAGCGGCGTGATCGTGCCCCGTTCGTATCCGGTGGCATCGCGGGCCTCGTCGGCGTCGGGCAGCGAGAGCCGCGACACGCCGAGATGGGCGCGCAGCTTCGGCCAGTCGAGCTGCCTCGACCCCGGTACCAGGACCAGCAGGTAGTCGCCTTCGGCGCGTCGCACGACCAGCGTCTTGCACAGCCGGTCGACCGGAACACCGATGCGTTCGGCGGCCTCCTCGACGCTACGGGCTCGTTCGATCACGCGGACCTCGTGGTCCAGGCCGAGCGTTTCGGCGGCCTCGATGGCCGGGGTGCGTGGTTCGGTCACGGTGACGGGTCTCCTTCGTCGGCCTCGACGGCGGCGCGCTCCTGGCGGAACTCGACGAAGAAGGCGCCGAGGGTGCCGGCCAGCGAGGCGAACACGACCAGCGCGTACACCGACAGCACCAGCGCCAGCAGCCGGCCGGCCAGGGTGACGGGTTCGTAGACCATGCTCGACGAGATGGCCAGGTTGGCCGACCAGAACAGCGCATCGCCGAGCGAGGTGAGGGCCCCCTCGCGGCCCCGCTCGATCACGTACAGCAGTTGCCCGCCGCCCAGCGCGACGATGGCGGTGGTGACGCCCAGGAACTGCAGACGCCCCGTCAACAACCCACTGGCCGTGCCCACGGCCCGGTAGGACGAGCCCACCACGCGGGCGGCAGGCAGCACGCGCACCAGCCGCAGCGCCCGCGCGACCCGCAGGATCCGCAGCACCGGCAGGACCAGGAACAGCAGCGACGGCCACCGGCGACGCAGGAACCGCAGGGGGTGGCCCGAGACGACCATCTTGGTCACGAACTCGAGGCCGAAGATGCCCCAGATGACGTTGCCGGCGACGGTCAGCTCGGTCCTGATGCCGTCCGGTGCGATCAGTTCGTAGGCGACCAGCGCGGCCCAGACCACCGCCAGGACCGCCATCGGCACGTCGAGGCGGCGTTCCAGGACCGCGGCCAGCCACTCGCGATGGGTCGGCTCGTCGTCCGGGTCGGGGTCGAGCGTGGTCGCTGCCTCGTCCATCACGTGTCGCGCGTCAGGTTCGAGTTCCGAGACCGGCTCCCGTGCCTGGAAGACCCGACGGCAGCACGTCCGCCGCCGCTCATGGCTGCAGCAACAGCTTGCCGGCCGTGGTCCCCGACTCGAGGTCGGTGTGGGCACGCTGGACGTCGTCGAGCGGGTACCGGTCGTGGACGTGGACCTCGAGCTGGCCCTGTGCCACCAGTTCGAACAGTGCGTGTGCGCGCCACTCGAGCTCGTCCCGGGTCGCGACGTAGTGCTTGACCGTCGGGCGCGTGAGGAACAGCGACCCCTTCGGGTTGAGGATGTCCGGCGCGATCGGTGCCACCTTCCCGGAACTCGAGCCGAACAGCACCATCATGCCGCGCGGCCGCAGGCAGTCGAGCGATGCATCGAAGGTGTCCGCACCGACAGAGTCGTACACCACCTCCACGCCCTGCCCGCCGGTCAGTTCTCGGACGGTCTGCGCGATGTCGACGTCGCGGTAGCGGATCACCTCGTCCGCACCGAGACGCCGCACCTCGGCCTCCTTCTCGTCGGTCGAGGTGCAGGCCAGCACCCGGGCACCGCGGCGCTTGGCGAGCTGGACCAGCAACCGCCCCACGCCGCCCGCGGCGGCGTAGACCAGGGCCGTGTCGTCACTGCCGAGCTTGTAGGTCGAGCTGGTCAGGTAATGCGCGGTGATGCCCTGCAGCATCGTGGCGGCGGCGATCTCGAGGTCGACCTCCTCGGGCACGACGACGGTGCGCTCCGCCGCCACCGTCGCCAGCTCGCCGTACGACCCCAACTGGTCGGTCCACGCCACGCGGTCGCCGACCCGTCGGTGTGCGACCCCGTCACCGACGGCACGGACGGTGCCGGCGCCCTCGAGTCCGAGTCCGCTCGGCAACTCGAGCGTGTACAGGCCGGTGCGGTGGTAGGTGTCGATGAAGTTGACGCCCGCTGC
>JAGXST010000095.1 GCA_018335555.1 Actinomycetota bacterium
GACGTCGACTGCTCACGATCCCCGGGCGCATCACCCGCTCCGCCCGGCGGCTCACCCTGCACCTGCCCACGCGCTGGCCCTGGCACGGCGACTTCATCGCTGCGCTCACCCGAATCCGAGCCCTACCCGCACCCGCCTGACAGCCCGACGACAACCCGAGCGAACCCGGCACGCCCTCGAGGCGCGCGGCCGCACGCCCGGACCCTGGCTCACCCGCCGAAGCAGCGAACAGCGGCCCTCTTCGACGGTCGAAGACGCAGCGCCGAGCTCCCAAGAGCACCACCCCGACCGACGAAGCCCATCTCAAGGGCCGCCGCCAGAAGAACGGTGGATTCAGGCTGAGTAGCCCCCAGAAGGCAGGTTCGCTGAGCTCACCTGCCCAGAATGGGGCGTAGAGCCATCGCCGGTAGCGATCCTCGAGGAGCTGTCGGGGCGTGCCGGACACAGCTGCGAGGTGGGACAGGACGTCGTCCATGGGCTCGGTGAGAAGGACCCCTCCGGCATCGAGCATGACGACGCGCTCCGCCGCAGCCGCCTTCATCTGCTTCGTTTCATGGCGCCATCTGCAAGCGCATCCGCCGCTTCACCCAGGCGTAGGCCGGCGATGTCGAGCCGTCGGAGCAGTTCCTTGTGCTTCATGGCGGCCATGGAGAACTCTCCGGCAAACACGGCGGCGAGTTGCTCTTGGTACATGCGTCGGACGCGGTTGCCGGATTTCTTGGCCGCCAGGCACAGGCGGGCAGTCGCTGACCTGTCCGTCACGATCGCGGTGACGGCGATCTTGAGTTCGCTCAGGCCCGAGATGAGTGCGTCCACCAGCGGAAGGAAGATGTCTCGTTCCTCGACGTCGTAGAGGTCCAGTTCGCGGGTGAAGTCGCGCAAGTGGTCGAGCACGTCGTCGATGGAGCGGGACAGCCGAAAGAGGTCTTCACGGTCGACGGGGGTTGTCAGCGCCCGAGTCAGTTGCGTGACGAGCAGGCCACGTCCCTTGTCCCCGTCGTGTTCGATCTCGCTCATTCGTTCGCGCAGTTCGGGTGCGGGTACGTCTTGGAGCAACGCATGGCGGGCGTACTCTCCACCTCGCAGCGCCGTTGCGATCTGATCGTGAAGCAGGTCGATGAGGTCGTGTTCGGATCGGCCGGTCAGATCCCGCAGTAGCCGGCTGACGGCCCGGCTCACAGGGCTGCCTGCCCGAGCAGGGCGAGGGCTGCGGATGCGCCGATTGCCGCGGGCAGTGTGATGAACCATGCCGCGACGATGCCGCCGGCGGTACGCCAACGGACCCGACGCATGCCGTCGCTGATGCCGGTGCCGACGAGGCCGCCGACGAGCGCCTGGGTCATGCTGACTGGTGAGCCGACGGCCGCACTGCCGAGCACGGCGCTTGCTGCGGACAGCTCTGCCGATACCGCGTGGATCGGTCGGGCGGCGAGAACCCCAGAACCGAATCGGACGCCGAGCCGGCGCAGTCCGAAGATGGCGCCGACGGCGAACAGCGCCACGATGACCAGCATTTCGTAGGCCTGGGTGGTCACTGCTCCGGTGATGCCGCCGCCGATGGCGAACACGGCCAGCATCTTCTGCCCGTCGTTTGCGCCGTAGGCGAGGCACAGCAGGAGGAAGGCTGCGGCGTGGAGAGCGCCGATCGTGCGTACGTTGTTTGCCGATGGGCGCAGCAGGCCGAGCAGTCGGGTCACGGTGTACGACAGCAGCGTTCCTGCCAGCGGTGCGATGGCGGCAACGATCAGCACGGTGCCGATGAGTGGCCAGGCGACGGGTAGGTCGCTGCCGAGGCCGGCGCCGACGATGCCGCCGACGATGGCGAGGGTGAGGCTGGTGGGGATGCCTCGTCGTGTCAGGGTGAGCACGACACCTGCCGTTGCGAGCAGTGCCGCGAGCAGCGCGATGTCGCCTCGGGGTCCGTTGAAGGAGACCATGCGGGTGGCGAGCGTGGTCGCGACGGCGGTGCCGAACAGGTAGGGGCCGGCTCCGAGTGCGGTCGCCATGATCACGATGGCCTGCCAGGGACGGAAGACCGGGAGCTTGAGTCCGACGGCGATCAGCGCGCCGCCGTCGTTGGCGCCGTTGGCGAGGGCGAAGAGGGCGGTGGCGGTCAGCAGGGTGACCGCGAGGAGGTCTGGCATGTCAGGCTCCCGCCCGCGATGCGAGCGCATGGCCGCGGGGGCCGTCCAGTGCGTGCAGGGCGTGCCGCTCGTTTCGCAGCCAGGCGCGGTAGAGCTCCTGTTCGGTGTGGATGCGTGGCTGGTCCCAGCCGAGCGCCTCGCCAATGAGGTGGCCGGTGTCGGTCAGGTTGTCGAGTCCGCCGGAGGCCGTTTCGAGGCTGATGCGGGTTCTGCGTGCGAGCACATCCTGGAGGCTTCGCGCGCCTTCGTGGGTGGCTGCGTAGAGCACTTCGGCACGCAGGTAGCGGGATCCCGGTTCTGCGGGCTCCAGCAGCGTGCGGTCACGCTGTGCCGGGGCGAGGACTTCGCCGGTGAGGGCGCCGTAGCGGCGCAGGAGACGTTCGGCCGTCGCGACGTCGACGTCCCAACGTTCGGCAAGGGCGTGCCGGGCTTGCCAGGCAGCGGTGAACCCTTGGGCACCGATCAGCGGCACGGTCTTGGTGCACGATGGGGGGACGTTGCCTGGAAGTTGTGCGGCAGCGGCGTCGACGGCATCCGAGGCCATGCGTCGGTAGGTCGTGTACTTACCCCCGAGGATCGTGACCATGCCTGGCCGGGTCGTGACGGTGTGATCGCGTGAGATCCGGGTGGTGTCGGAGGTTTCGGCGCCGGCCAGGGGTCGGAGGCCGGCGAACGTGGCGATGACGTCGGCGGCGCGGATCGGTTGTCGCAGCAGCGCGTTGAGTTCGTCGAGTAGGTAGGTGACGTCGTCGGGGTCGGCGGTGACCTCGCGGTCGACGCCATCCCACGGTGTGTCCGTCGTGCCGATCAGCCAGCACGGACCCCACGGGATGACGAACAGAACACTCTTGGCGGTTCTGGAGATGAGGCCGCCGTCGAGGTCGATGAGGTGGCGGGGCACCATCAGGTGGACCCCCTTCGACGGGCGTAGCGCCATCGGTTGGCCGGTCTCGTTGTCGACGCTTGGGGCCCATGGGCCTGCGGCGTTGATCACGACGTCGCTCCGCAGAGAGTGGGTGTTGCCGGTCTCGGTGTCCTGGGCGGCGACGCCGACGACTCGATCACCGTCTCGTAGGAGCGACGTGACCCGCATGCGGTTGAGGACCGTGGCGCCGTAGGTCGCAGCGGTTCTCACCAGCTCGAGTGTGTGCCGTGCATCGTCGACCTGTGCGTCGTAATAGCGCACGGCGCCGTGGTAGCGGGTCCAGTCGATGGACGGTGCGATACGTGCCGCACCGGCGCGACCCAGGTGTCTGTGGCCGGGCAACAGCCGGTCATCCCCTATGCGTGCGAGCGTGCCGTAGGCCGCAACGCCGAGACCGAGGTAGGCCCGGTCACGTCCGGCGTGCTGCAGCGGGAGCAGGAACGGCATGGGACGCGCAAGGTGTGGCGCGATGGTGCGCAACTGCAGGTTTCGTTCCCGCAGGGCGTCGGTGACCAGACGCAGGTCGAGTTGCTCGAGATAGCGGAGTCCGCCGTGGAGCAGCTTGCTGGACCTGCTCGACGTGCCTGCGGCGAAATCGGTGGCTTCGACCAATGTGACCGACAGTCCGCGCGTGGCGGCGTCGAGCGCGATGCCGGCGCCGGTGACACCGCCGCCGACGACGATCAGAACGGCAGGCTTGCCTTGGGCACGCTGTAGTGCCGCCGTCCGATAGTCGTCGTCGAGGCGTACCTGCAGCATCAGTGGTCGCCGCGGTCGGTTCCGGCGCCCGCGTGTGCAGGTGCAGCCGCCACGGCGGTGATCTCACCGTCGCGTACGAGGAACCGTTTGCCGGCGCTGGCGAGGCTGAGGTCACCGTCGAAGTGGCGGGTCGCTGTCTCACGTGTGGCTTCGGCGTCCTCGGCGCGGGACAGGTGGGTGAGTACCAGCCGTGATGCCCCGCTGTCGGCTGCGAGTTGGCCGGCTTCGACGCCGCTCATGTGGCCGTGCGTGAGGATGTCGCGGCCGGCGCTGTCGACGTAGGTCGCTTCGGAGAGCAGCAGGTCGGTGTTGCTGGCCAGCTTGGTGAGTTCAGGGGTGAGTGCGGTATCGGCGGTGTAGACCAGGCCGAGGTCGGGAAAGGACATCGACATCGTGGGCACCGGGTGCAGTGCGGCGACGGTGTCGACCCGTAGACCGTGCACCTCGAAGGTGTCGCCTGGCGTGACTTCGGTGAGCGGCAGCATCTGTGTGACGGGGCGTTGGAGCGTAGGCAGGGTCGGGATGCCGTGGACGTCGTCGAGTTGTGCGACGTAGCCGGAGAATCCGGTCGGGCCGAACATCGGGATCGGCGTGCGTAAATCTGGAAATGCGAGGTGGTAGGCGTAGGCCATGAGGTCGCCGGAGTGGTCGAGGTGGCGGTGCGAGATGATGACGGCGTCCACGTCGTCGAGCCTGTCTCGTGCGGCGAGCTGGCCAATGACGCCGGGGCCGCAGTCGACCAGGATGGTGGCGGCATCGGTCTTGAGCAGATAGCCCGATGCGGGGCCGAACCGGTCCGGCGATCCTGCACGGGCTCCGATGATCTCCAGTTCCCAGTTCATTCGGACTCCACGACGGTGACCTGCACGCCCGGGCGGGCGGCAATCTTGACGGTGTCGCCGGGACGGGCGGTGGCGTCGGTCGCCAGCGTGACGAACGCCCCGGTTTCGAGTTCTCCTGTTGCCAGCCAGCTCTCACCGATGAACTCGCGGCTTTGGACCTCGAACGGCACGCCGTCGGGATCCACGATCAGGTCGGTGTTGCGCAGCGCGAGCTGCACACGACGTACCCCCTCGAGCTGCCCGTCGGCGAGCACCTCGAGACCCGGCGCGACCTGCACGACCCCGTTGCCCAGGTGGGTGCCCTCGACGACGGTTGCTGAGCCGACGAACTCGGCCACGAACGGATTCGCTGGCGTGTTCCACAGCTGTTCGGGGCTGCCGAACTGTTCGAGCGTTCCCCTCTGCAGCACCGCCACGCGGTCGGCCATCGCCAGCGCCTCGGTCTGGTCATGGGTGACCAGCAGCGAGGTGACGCCGCTTGCGCGGAGCAGCCGGGCCAGTTCGGACCGAAGTGTTCGCCGCAGCTGTGGGTCGAGAGCGGCCAGCGGTTCGTCGAGCAACAGCAGCCTGGGCTTGGTGGCCAGCGCACGGGCGATGGCGACGCGCTGCCGTTGACCGCCGGAGAGATCGCCGACGGATCTGCCGGCGAGTTCGGTGATGCGACAGAGTTCAAGCACCTCGCGGACACGCTCAGCACGCTGGTCGGCCGGGACCTTGCGCATCCGGAGCCCGAAGCTGATGTTGCCGGTCACATCCAGGTGATCGAACAGGGCATAGCTCTGCGGAACCCACCCGATGTGTCGGTGTTCGGGACGGATGTGGGTCGCATCGTTGCCGTCGATGAGCAGCTGCCCACCGGTGGGGTCGAGCAGTCCTGCGACCAGGCGCAACATGGTGGATTTCCCACAGCCTGATGGACCGACGAGGGCGACGACGCTGCTTGCGCTGACATCGAACGAGATGCCGTTGACGGCCGGGGTGGTGGTTCCGGGGTAGGTGAAGGTGAGGTCCCGGAACTCGATGGATGCCGCTTCGCCGTCTGCCTGGCCGCGCCGGTCGGCTCGCCGTTGGGCGGCCCGACTCGATGATGTGGCTTCGGTTCGAGACATGCTCATGCTTGACCCACCTTGGCTCCACCGAGCCGTTCGAGCGCGATGGCCGCCGGGACCACGAGGGCGAGGAACCACACGGTCGTGGCCGCAGCGACCTCGAGCCGCATCGTGATGTAGCCGGAGTACAGCTCGACCGGCAGCGGCGTATCCATCACGGTGTAGAGGAAGAACGAGACGTTGAACTCGCCGAGCGAAAGCGTGACCACCATGATGGTCGCGGCGAGCAGCGAGGTACGGATCTGCGGCAGCGTGACCGTCAGAAGCCGGGCCGGGAAACTGGCACCGAGCGTGGCGGCGACGGCTTCGAGTTCGATGAGGTCGCGGCGACCGAGCGTCGGGGTCAGTGCCCCGAGCATGAACGGAAGCGTGTACAGGACATGGCCGGCGATGAGCAGCCAGCCACCTGCCTTCCAGGTCGGATAGGCCAGGATGAGGCCGAGCGCCAAGGCGATGCCAGGGATCGCGATCGGGACGGTGCTGAGCGCCTGCAGGGCACGCCGTCCAGGGAACCGTCGTCGGGCGATCAGCCAGGCGGCTGGCAGACCGATGAGCAGGTCGATGATGAGGACGAGAACGGCGATGCGAAGACTGAACGCGAAGTTGGGCGCGATCCTCTGCCATCCGTTCGCGAGCCACTCGAGCGTGAACCCTCCTGCCCAGAATCCCTGCTGCCAGACGCGGGTGGTCGCGACCGCCAAGACGAGCGGGATGGGCGCCAGGCAGATGAGTGCCGTGACGGCCGCCAACCAGCGTCCGATACGCAGGATGGGGTCGTTGGGCGCCGCGGTCGCTGCGACCGCGACGACATCGCCTTGCTCGAGCGGAGTCGCATCCGGTTCGAGGATGTTGGTGCTCATCGGTGCTTGCCCTCCCCGAGTCGGCCGATGCCGACAAGGACGGTCGTGGTGACGATCGCGAGGAGCAGGCTGAGCGTCGCTGCCAGTTCTGGCTGGAACCGCTCGGTGAAGGCGGCCGCGATGTCGAGCGGCACGACGCGATACCCGCGCGAGAGGGTTGCTGCCGTCCCGAATGCTCCGAAGGCGGTGGCGAGGCTGAGCGCCGTTGCGCTGGCGATCGCGGGCCGGAGCGATGGCAGCACGACCGACCAGTACACCCGTAGCGGCGATGCTCCCAGGGTCCGTGCCGCGTCGATCGCCTCGACTGAGGTTCCGGCGACGGCCCCGCGGATGACCAGCACGACACGCGGAATGTTGAAGTACAGATACCCCAGGAGCAGCCCGCTGAACGTGTAGGCGATCTGCAACGCACGCGAGCCGGTCATCTGCTGGATGGCGACGGGCACGACACCGGTGGTGCCGAACACGAGTATGACGAAGAATCCGATCACGATGCCTGGCAGCGACAGCGGGATCGTCATCGCGACCGCGACGGTGCGGGCGAATCGGGTGCCTGCACGTTCGAGGTAGACCGCTGCGGGGATGCAGAGCAGCAGGGCGAGCAGCGTGGAGATGACGGCCAGTACTGACGTGACCGCAAAGGACCGCAGGTAGCGGGCGCTGGTGAGGACGTCGGCGTATCGCTGGATGGTGAAGCCGCCGTCGTCGCCGACGAAGCTTCGGATGGCGAGGGTGCCCATCGGCCAGACCAACAGCCCGGCCACGACGACGAGCAGCGGCAGTGCGAGGGGCAGTGGCGCCCCTGTGCGGCGCTTTGCTGGTCCGGTCGAGGGCGAGGCTGCTGGTCTGGCGCGAAGGGCAGTCATCAGCCGGCCACCTCGGCGTTCCAGCGCTCATTGAACGCTTCCTGCGTGGCGTTCATCTCGGCGAAGTCTGGCGATTGGACCCGCTCGGCGTACTGATCGGCCGGCAGCATCGCGTCGGCGATCTCGCTTGGCACCTCGACGTCTCGTACCGGCCGCAGGTACGACTCGGCGAACAGGGCCTGTCCTTCGTCGGAGAGCGCGAAGTCGAGCAGTGCCTTGCCGCCGTCGGGGTGGGGCGCGTCCTTGATCAGGCTCATGACGTAGGGGATGGCGATGGTGCCCTCGCACGGCAGGACGACCTCGATCGGCGCTCCTTCGTCGTTCGCGAGCTTGTAGCCGTTGAAGTCGGCATCGATCAGGATGGGGATCTCCCCCTGCTGCACAGCGGCGGTGGCGGTCTGAGCCGGCAGCGCCAAGCCATTCCCGCGCATCGTCGACGCCCACTCAAGGCCCGGCGACCAGTCGTCGAGGCTGCCGCCGAGCGCAAGGTTGGCGGCGGTCATGACCGAGTAGCCCACAGCTGCTTGGGTCGGGTCGAGGAATCCGACCAGGCCGTCGTACTGCGGGTCGGTGAGGTCCTCCCAGCACTCCGGCACCGGTGCGCCGCCGAGCTCGTCGGTGTTGACGAGGAAGGCGATCGCACCTTGGTGGACGGTGAACCATGAACCGTCCTCGGCCTTGAGCTCAGCAGGGATCTCGTCGAAGTTCGGCCCCTGATAGGGCTCCACGAGTCCGCGTTCGGCGGCCTGGATGCCGAACACGATGCCGTAGTAGGCGGTGTCCGCCTGGGGGTTGGCCGCTTCAGCTTCGAGCGCAGCAATGGTCTGCCCCGAGTTCTTCGGGTCAGAAGGCGCCTCGACGCCGGTCTGTTCAGTGAAGGCCTTGAGGACCTGTCCCCAGTTGGCCCACTCGACAGGCGAGTTGTACGACACCACGAGCGTGTCGGTGATCTCGGCCTCTGCTGTCTCGCCGTCTTCGGTTCCCTCGCCAGTCGCGCCCGCCTGGTCAGGGTCTTGCTCTCCACCACACGCGGCGAGCAACACCGCGACGGCGGCCAGCGCTGCAGAGAGCCGCGCCCGGACCTTTCGATTCGACATGCTCATGTGGTCCTCTCCCATACAAGAACGTTTGAGTTCGGGGCGCCCTCGGCGCCGTCCGCTGTGCAACGACCGAGATGGTCGTCCTCCCGAGCGGGCGGCCGCAGCCTTCACTGGAACCTTTGAGCGGTCCAGCGTTTTTGCAAATTTGGGCGCTTGACGCACTGATACCCGAGAGATGCGCGACTGGGCGCGCTGCGTCACTCAAGGTTTTAGTTGATCACTGGATAGTTTTAGCTATGATGCCGTTCGTGGTCGGCACTGCACATCGACCGCCCCAGGCGAACCCGCGGAGTGCACGATGTCACGGCCCACACGAACCACGCTCGCTGACGTAGCAGCACAGGCCGGGGTGTCGACGTCCGCAGTCAGTCTGGCGTTGAACGGACACAAGGGGGTGTCCGACGAGACACGCGCCGTCATCCTCCAAGTCGCGCACGACCTTGGCTACCGAGCCAATCCCCTGGCCAAGGCCCTGCGCTCGGGGCGTTCAGGCAGCTACGCCCTCCTTATTCGCAATCTCTCGAACCCGTACTTCCTCGACGTCATCTCCGCGGCACAGGGTGAGGCGCACCAGAGCGCGGCGACCATGCTGGTGGTCGACTCGGGCTACGCGTCCGAGCGCGAGCACGTCGAACGTCTCGCAGACGCCAACGTGGACGGCCTTGCGATTGCGCCGATCGGCATGGGAGCAGCGGTGCTGCAGTGGCAGAGGCTGCGGCCAGGGACACCCATCGTGGTCCTCAACGCAGCGACAGCGGGGCTCGAGAACGTGATGCGGGTGTCGCCCGACAACGAGTCCGCGGTCGCCCAAGCGGTCGAACACCTTGCGGCACTCGGCCACCGCCGAGTGGCATTCCTTACCGCACCCGCGAAGTTGATGGCAGATCACGACCGCCTGACGACATTCCTGGCGGCCGCGCCGGCGCTGGGACTTGAACCGGTTCCCGTCGAGTCGCGTCTGAGCCTCGACGCCGTCGAGGAATCCACGGTCTCCCTGTTGAGCAGCGAGCACCCTCCAAGCGCAGTGATCACCAACTCTGACCACACCGCGTCAGCGGTCTACAGAGCAGCAAAAAGCCTCGGCCTCCAGATCGGCTCGGATCTGTCCGTTGTGGGACACGACGATCTACCCACCTCCGAACTCCTGGATCCTCCGCTGACCACGCTGTCGCTTGATCGCCGCGCTATCGGCCGCGCCATGTTCGACCGCCTGAGCGGCGCCGCCCGCGGCAACCATCTTGAGGCCGTGCATCTGGTCGCGCGTGCCTCAACCGGCCAGGCTCTGTAGCCGAGTGCCCGCGCCAGCTTCGGTCGAAGTGCATACGCAGTCACTCATGAGGGGTCTTCCCCTCGGTAGTGGGTGACCGAGTCTCGGATGCTTGGTGAAGACACGTACGGCCTCGATGCTCGAGGTGTCTAAGCCTGAATCCACCGATGTGACCGGTCGCCCTTGACGCGAAAGTGCCTCCGAAGCGGTCAGAATGGCGG
>JAGXST010000096.1 GCA_018335555.1 Actinomycetota bacterium
GGAGCCGATGGAGCCGGCTGACCTCGGCTTGGGCGGTGGACTGTTCCAGCAGTAGTGGATTGCCTGACGAGATTGCCTTGGCTTCGGCGGCGGACAGGACGGCGGCGGAGTCGATCTCCTCGATCTCGCGGGAGTCGAGCCGTCCGCGCATAACCTGGGCGATGAACCGGGCCTTGCGCTCGACCGCCTGCCACATGAAGGCGTCCCAGGAGCCTTCGGTGACCAGCCTGCCGATGGTGACCTCGGTGTTCTGGTTGCCTTGCCGGAGGATGCGTCCTTCGCGCTGCGCGATGTCGGCAGGCCGCCACGGGCAGTCCAGGTGCCACAGCGCGACCGCGCGGGCCTGGACGTTGGTGCCCACACCCATCTTCTCGGTCGAGCCGATCAGCACGGCGACGTGGCCGGCGCGGGCCGAGGCGAACAGGCGAGCCTTGTCGATGTCGGTCTTGGCTTCGTGGATGTAGCGCACCGCGCCTTTGGGCATCCCGCGAGCGACGAGCTGGTCGCGTAGCTCGTCGTAGGCGTTCCATCTGCTCGTGTTGGGGGTGCCAAGGTCGCAGAACACCAGCTGCAACGAACCACGAACCGGGGAAGGATCGCTGGTGGCTGGGTCGAGGTAGGTGTTGTCGCCGGTGCGCTGCCACACCTCGATGATCGCCTCAGCGGCAAGGTCGATCTTGGTCGGCCCCGACGGGTGGGCGATGTGTTCGACCATCCGCACGTCGAGGGCGGCTTTGCGGCCGTCGGTGCAGATGGCCAGCATGTTGTCGTCCTCGGGTGACACGCTGCCGGTAGCGACCTGATCGGCACGCTGGGCGAGCTGCTCGATGAACAGCTCCAGCTCGGCGGTGGCCGGGACCGCGACGGTGCGTGGTGCGCGAGCGCCATCGTCACGTGCAGCAAGCTCGGGGACGGGCAGGGCGAGGTCGTCAGCGGTCTTGACGTCGGCGAAGGTCGACCACATGCGCAGCAGCTCGGGCACGTTGACGAACTGCGCGAACCGGGTCTTGAGCCGCCAGCCGGTCCCTGACGGGGACATCTCCATCTGGGTGACCGTGGTTCCGAACGTTGCGGCCCAGGCGTCGAACGCCCCTACCCCGGCTGTGTCGAGCAGGTCAGGACGTAGGTAGCGCTGCATGACGTAGGCCTCGGTCACCGAGTTGGCGACCGGCGTGGCGGTCGCGCCGGTAGCGATCCGCTCCCGACCCGACGTGCGCAGGTAGTCCAGCTTCATGTGCAGGTCAGTGGCGCGTGCGGAGCCGTCGATCGCGGCGTCGCGGATGTTGGACTCGGTGGCGAGGTTCTTGTAGAGGTGCAGCTCGTCGACGATCACGTAGTCGATGCCGGTGGCCTCGAAGGTGATGCCAGGATCGCGGGGCGCGTCGGCGCGTTGCTTGAGCTTGTTCTCCAGCTGCAACAGCCGGCGTTCGATGCGCTTAATGCTCATCCGTTCGTCGCCGTCGGCGCTGTGCAGCGCTCCGCGGACCTGGCCTACTTCACGGTCGACGTAGGAGGCCTCCGTGTCCGGGCTTACCGGGATGCGCATGAACGCGCCTTGGGTCATCAGCACCGCGTCCCAATCGTTGGCCGCAGCGCGGGCGACGAAGAGGCGCCGCTTGTCGCCGGCGAGGTCTTGGGAGGATGCGGCGAGGATGCGTGCCTGCGGATAGATGTGGAGCCACTCGCGGGTGAACTGCTCCAGCATGTGGTTGGGCACGACCACGACCGGCTTGCGGATCAGCCCGATGCGGCGCATCTCCATCGCGCCCATCACCATCTCTGCCGTCTTGCCCGCGCCGACCTCGTGGAACAGCCCGGCCGCGGGCTCGGCGATCATCCTTGCCACCGCTGCCCGCTGATGCGGCAGCGGGGTGAACGAGGCGGCCATGCCCGGCAGGCTCAGGTAGTCGCCCGCGTTGGTGTAGTCGCGCAGCACGATCGAGTTGAACCGTCGGTTGTATTCGTCCACCAGTACTTGGGCACGTTCGGGGTCTTCCCAGACCCACTCGGCGAAGCGCTCCTGGAGCGCCTGTCCCTTCTCCTGCATCGCGGTCGTCTCGACCGGGTTGAGCACCCGCCGCTTGTTGCCGTACTCGTCCTCGTACTGGTCGTAGACCAGCAGCGGCTTCTGCTCCATGACCGCTTGGGCGATGTCGGGCGCCGGGCGGCGCTGGGTGCCCCACTCGCTCACCGCCCGCAGCCCGGCCCGCCCGCCGCGGACCTCCCACATGCCCGGCAGCGGGTTCTCGACCCGCACGTCGGTGGTTCGCAGGATGTCGTTGAGGAAGTCTTGGTGAACCTGTGGCGAGATCCACACGGCGCCAAGCTGTGCGGTGATCTCCTCGATGCCCAGATCGTCAGGCAGCGCCGCACGTAGCGCGTCCACGTTGATCGTGAACGTCGGATCGTCCTCGGCCTTGGCAGCCGCGGCGGCGAGCTTGGTGCGCACGTCGCCTGACAGGTACTCGGGTGCGTGCACCAGCCTGCCGGTGTCGGGGTCCGTGAACACCGCATCCCCGAGCGACGCGCGGGCTTCATCGATCGGCATCCCGAGCAGATCGGCGATCAGGTCGAGGTCGATCGTGCCAATGCGGTCCAGCGAGACGGCGATCGCGTCGGCCGGCGTCTCCACGCCCATCACGTCGGGCTTTGGGGCGACCACCCGGCGGGTGAGGATCGCGGCCGGGCTCGCGGTCTGGGTCTCGTCGTCGAACTGCTCCAGCGCGAGCACCAGCGGGGCGAACGGGTCGGTACGCAGGATGCGGATCGGGGTGGGCACGATCCGGGCGTGCGTGTCCTGCCCGGCCTCGTCGGTGCGTCCGGTCCGCCGCAGCGTGAACCGGCCCAGCGGTCCGTACCGGCGCGTGTAGGTGTCGTAGCGGAACCGCAGCTCGGTGCGTGCCGACTCGATGTCGTCGCTGTCCTCGACCGAGGACGCTTCGAGCTCCAACAGCGTGGTCGCTGCATCTCGTAGGCCCACCAGCGTGCGTAGCTCGGCCTTGGCGGATCGGGGCACTTTCAGCGGCGCCAGTCCGCCGTCGATGACGGTGGCGAACGTGCCGTCATCGGCGGCGACGATGCTGCCGTCCCACCGCGTATCCGGCCCGGTGGTGTCGACGACGGCGACCGACCGATCTGTCGTTACAGGGGCGGGGGTCATGCGCAGGTCGTGGCCGCTCGCGTCGGTGACCACCCGGTCGAGCGCCTGATCGAGTTGCTCGTCGAGCCCGCTCAGATCGCCGGTCACCGTCAGCGTCAGCGCGCCGTGCATGCCCCGCGTCAATGACAGGCCCCCGAGCACCTGGTCGGGATGCTCGGCGAAGTAGGTGTTGATCTTCGTCGGCTGGTCGTCAACGTCGATGGTCGTGACCGTCTCCCAGCCGGTCGCGGCCGGCGGGCGGTCGTCCTCGCGGCGGCGCAACACCAGCAGATCGGTCACCGCCTCAGTACCCGCCGCACGGCGGTGCGCCCCGGTCGGCAGCCGCACCGCGCCCAGCAGATCGGCCAGCCGGCTCATCTCGCGACGTGCCGCAGGGTTCTGTGCGTCCAGGGTGTAGCGGCTGGCGAGCATCACCATCATGCCGCCCGGTCGCATCAACGCGAGCGACTTGATCAGAAAGTGGTTGTGCATCGAGTGACGACCGGCGTTGTGCGTCGGATCGTGCAACCGCACGTCCGAGAATGGCACGTTGCCGATCACCGCATCGAAGTGCCCACCGGGAAGCCGGGTGTCCGTGAACGACTCCACACGCACCTCGGCGTGCGGGTACAGGGCAGTGCAGATCGCCGCGGTGAGCGCGTCCAGCTCGACACCGACCATCCGTGCGGTCTCGGGTGCGAGCCCGATGAACGTGCCCGAGCCCGAGCCCGGCTCCAACACGGTGCCCTGCTCGAACCCCAGATCCGACAGTCCTCGCCACATCCGGCGAGCAATCAACGGGTCGGTGTAGTGGGCGTTGATCGTGGTGCGCTGCGCCTGCTGCCACTCCTGCTCGCTCAACAACTCCCGAAGCTCGGCACGCTCAGGCGCCCACGCCGGCTTCGCGTCGTCGAATACCTCGGGCAGCGCGCCCCACGACGACCAGCGCGCCAACACCTGCTGCTCGTCCGCATCCGCCGGCCGTCCAGCGTCAGCCAGCTCGCGGGCAAGGCGTATCGCCGCGACGTTCGCTTGGAACCGGGCCTTCGCACCCGACGGAGCAAGCTGCTCCTGCGATGACGGGACGAACCGTGGGGTCAGGCTTGCTCGCGCAGGAACCGGATGTTGGCTGCCTCCGCCAACTCCCCCGAATGCTCCACCAGGTACTGGTTCGGGACCGGCGACGCCAACAGCCCGTACAAGAACTCCAGCGTCACCGCCCAATCGTTCGCGAGCTGCTCGATCTCCGCGGTCGCCGGCTCCGTCTCCGGGGCGTCCTGGATGCGCTCCGCCCACCGGGCCAAAGAGCTGTCGCTGTTCCGCGTCGCGTCCCACTCCTGTCGGGCCTCGACCAACGACCTCTCCGGCGCCTCGACCCAGACCAGCTCCGCCAGCACGATCTCCTCCGCCCGCATCCGCGCGTTCGTCAACCGTCCCACCGTCTCCGGGTAGCTCTCCCCGTCCACCGGCGTCCCCACCAGACGGTCGGTCAACGCCGCGACCTGCGTCTCCACCTGGTCCCCCAAGTCTGTGAAGAACCCGACCCGATCCGTCATCGCCGCCACCCGCTTCGGCGCGTACCGCTCCCAATGACGCATCGCCAGCATCCCGTACACGTTCATCTGTGACCTCCTCGGCCCACAGCTCTAACTGAAGTTGATCATCCCCCTGCGACACCCGCGACCCACGCCCAGCTCGATGACCACCCCTGCCCGATCCTCGCGCTGACAACACTGCACACCCGCTCCTTCCCGGCCGCGGTCCCGTCGCCGATCACGACAAGCCGACCACCAGGCAGGTGCGCCACCACTCCCCGCTGATCTAGATCGCTGATGCACACTCAGGAACCCACACCACATGGATAAAAGAGTTGCATAGATGCCCTTCTGATGCGACACTCTGCTCCATGGCTGTGCCGCTCAAGAACCTGCCGGACACGTTCACCACGGGTGAAGCACGCCGCCGTGGGGTGCATCCGCGTGTGCTGTACCGGGGGCGCGACGACGGGGAGGTCATCGAGCTCTCACGCGGGGTGTTCCGTCGCGCCGACGCTGCGCCAGCGAGCTACCCCGACCTGCTCGCAGTCGCCTACCGGGCACCACGAGCGGTGGTGTGCTGTGTGTCCGCCGCCGCTGTGCACGATCTGACCGACCAGCTGCCGGCCTCGGTGCAGATCGCCGTGCCGACCCACGACCGGCCACCGCGGATCACCTACCCGTCGACAGAGGTGTTCCGCTTCGATGCCGACACCTTCGAGGTCGGCTTGACCGCCATCGAGGCAGCCCCAGGAGAGCCGGTGCGCATCTACGACCCTGCACGCACCGTCGTCGACCTGATGCGGCTGCGCCACCGACTCGGCGAGCCGCTCGCCCACGCGGCGTTGCACCGCTACCTGCGTCGCTCCGATGCGCGACCGGGGGAGCTGCTGCGACTGGCAGATGTGCTCGGAGTGCAGGGACCTCTCCGCCGTGCGCTCGACGTCGCCACCGCCGGATGAGCCGTCCCACCCGCCAGACACCGGCTGGCCGTGCCTACCTCGACATCCAGAACCGGGCACGCCGCGAGGGCAGCAGCACCCAGAACCTGCTGACTCTGTATGTGGTCGAACGCTGGCTGGCTCGGCTCGCCGACTCACCCTACGCGGAGCAGTTCGTGCTCAAAGGCGGGATGCTGCTCGCCGCCTTCGATGCCCGCCGACCCACCGCCGACGCCGACGCGCTCGCCCGCAACATGGCCAACGACCAAGACACCATCCTCGCCCGCGTCATCGAGATCGCTCGCCTCCCCGACACGGACGGCGGAGTGGAGTTCCTGCCCGACACCGCCACCGCGCGCACGATCCGCGACGAAGCCCTCTACGCAGGTGTGCGCATCGCCATGGACGCTCGTCTGGCAACCGCGGCCGTGAAGTTCCGCCTCGACGTCAACTTCGGCGACCCCATCACCCCCGCTCCCCGCCGACTCACCCTGCCATCCATCCGGCCCGACACCCCACCCGTCACCGTGCTGGGCTACCCCATCGAAACCGTCCTGGCCGAGAAGATCGCTACCGCTATCACCCTCGGAGCGGCCAACACCCGCATCCGCGACTACGCCGACATCTACACGCTGACGGGCCAGCACGACCTCACCCACGCGGTGATGCACGAAGCACTGCACGCCACCGCCACGTTCCGCCAAGCGCCTCTCGTGCCGCTATCAACAGCAGTCGACAACCTGGTCGAGCTTCGCCAGGCGGCCTACCGTGCCTACCGTGACTCGCTCGACGCCGATGGCGAACACCTGCCCGACGACCTCGGCGTCGTCGTGGACGCCGTGACAACCTTCGCCGATCCACTGATCCAGCCTGCGGCACGACCGGCCACCACCTGGCAGGCCCGCCACCGCCGCTGGACCGACTGACCACGCCACCTACGATCCCCGACAGACACACCAGCAGGCAGGCTGCAGTAGTGACACTCAACGGTCTTCGACCCCCTCCACCGCGCACCGCGTGGGTCCAAAATGGGTCCAAGACCGCTCCAAACCAACCCACACGGACCCAAGAACAGCAGCGACTCCGAGCCCCCAGCCAGCATGGGGAATCCACACCTATTGGCCCTATTTCGGCGTTTGGCGGCGTTTCGAGCCGTCGTGGTACCATTCTCGCCGCACACGGGCCTGTGGCGCAGTCTGGCAGCGCACCTCCATGGCATGGAGGGGGTCGTGGGTTCAAATCCCATCCGGTCCACCTCGAGAACCGTTCGTCACGCCCCGTCGTCACCGGCGGGGCGTTTCGATTGCGTTTGCGGGTCGGTGCAGGACCCGCAGGTGCTCGACGCCGCCCTGCAGTTCGACCCGCCGGCGTGGGACGGGATTGTCCAACAGTTGGCTGCCGTGGCAGTCGGTCGCGGCCAACTGGGCATCCCGGTCGACGCGTAGTTCGATCAGCTCTCCCTCGGGCCGTCCGACGAACGGGACACCGAACTCGTCGCGTAACCGCCGCGCAACCGACTCGGCGATGGCCCAGGCGAACACCGGCAGGTCCTGGTGGCGACCCGCCGCCACGGCCGCCCGGGTCGCTGCTTCGTGGTCGGGATGGCCGGTGATCCCTCCGGTGTCGAAGGTGAGTAGCGCGGTCGGCCCGACGGGCTCGCCGAGTGCCAGCTCGACGTCGGCGACCAGGTCCTCCATGGCGACCGCAGCCAGGTCACCGTCCGGGTGATCGCGGATGCCGACCTCGCGGATGCCGAGCACCTTCGCCGCACAGGCGAGTTCCTCGGCCCGTCGCAACCCGAGATCGTCGCCGGCACCGAGCGTCGAGTGCTCGCCACGCGTCAGGCAGACCAGGTCGACGTCGGCGCCGCGCCCGGCCAGGCCGGCGATGATCGCGCCGAGCCCGAAGCTCTCGTCATCGGGGTGGGCACAGACGACGAGGAAGCGGTCGTAGGCGTCCAGGTCCGGTCCGGGCGCGGGCTTCACCGTCTGCGTGCTCCGTGTCGGTGACAGCTGCAACGCCCGGCAGCCTCGTGCTCATCCCCGCCGGCCGTGCCGGAGAACCGAACCCGAGCCGTCCGGTTGGAGCACCGGCAAGGCGGCGCGCTCGGTGGGCAGGCGCAGTTCGAAGCGCGCACCACGGGTGCTCGGGACCAGTTCGAGGGTGCCGCCGAGGTCGGCGACGATGCGGCGGACGAGCCCGAGCCCGAGCCCGTTGCCCTTGCCCCGGGCCCCGGCGCCGCGCTGGAACGGCGTGAAGATGCGCTCGTGGTCGTCCGCCGGGATGCCGACGCCGTCGTCTGCGACGTCCACGACGACGAGGCCGTCGTGACGGGCGACCTCGACCTGCACGGTCAGGTCCTCGCGCCCGCCGTGCTTGACGGCGTTGCCGATGAGGTTGTCGAACAGTTGCTCGGCACGGATCGGATTCATCCACACGATCGCGTCCGAGTCGCCGGACACCTCGATCCGCAGTGCCGGGTGCGAGCCGCCGACGCGCTCGGCGACCTTCCGGGCGACCGCGACGATCGCAACCGGTTCCCGCTCACGGGCGCCGGTCCGGACCTGGCCGAGCTCCATCATCGCGTCGACCAGCCGTGCCAGGTAGTCGGTGCTGTTGGTGATGAGCTCGCTGAGTTGTTCGCGCAGGTCGCGCTCGTCGGCATCGGCGAGCAGTTGCGCGGACCCGGAGATGGCCGCCGTCGGCGAACGGATGTCGTGCGCGAGGCCGAGCAGCATGGCTTCGAGGTCGGCCTGCTGCTGCTGGATCGACTGGAACAGTGTCGCCCGCTCGAGCGAGATCCTCACCTGCATCGCGTAGGCGTCGGCGAGGTCGACCTCGTCGCGGCCGAACACGGGCGTGAAGGGCCCGGCCACGACGGCGAGCCAGCCCCGCCCGATCGACGTGACGCGGATGCCCTCGAGCGGCTGCCGGCCGCCCGCGACGGCTGCCGCAACCTGCTCGGCCTCCTGCGCGTCGAGACCGTGACAGGCGAGGACGGCACCGTCGTCGCCGGCGACCACCACCCCACTGCCGAGCAGACCGGCGAGTGGGGCGGCGACCGCCACGGCGACCTCATCGGTCGAGACCGCACCGAGCAGGTCGGCCTGGCTCTGCTGGAACGTGCCGATCTCGTCGCGGCGCCACCACAGCCGCAGCGCCCGTGGTGGCACGAACCCCAGGACGAACAGCAAGGCCGCGACCAGCGCGACGCCGTTCATGACGGTGTTGAGTGTCGCGGAGTCCCCGCCCGCCAGGTCGATCAGCAACGCGACCGTGAGCACGATCAGGCCGGTGGACATCAACCGCATCCGTGGTCGTGCCAGCACGTGACGGCGCGCAGCGCGGCGCAGCCCGACCGCGGTCCCGACCGCCGCGATGACCCAGGCCAGGCCGAAGAGGGAGAGGACGACGAGGGTGACGAGGTCCGGAAGCGTCGTTTCGGTGAAAGTCACGAAGCCGAGCAGGAGCGTGAACACGACCACCCACACCAGGCCGATCCATGCCCACCGCGGTCGACGCCCCTCCAGGGACCACACGGACGCCGCGACCAGCCACGGGAAGGCGGCGGGCACGACGTTCAGCGCGGCCAGCAGCGGCGTCCAGATCTCGACCCGGGTCAGTTCGTCGACGCGGGAGATCGTGATGGCGAGCGCCAGCGAAGTGAACGCGAGCGCGAGATAGGCGGTCGAGCGTGTCCGCCAGCGCCACCACTGGGCGACGGTCCAGACGGCCAGCACGCCGAAGGCGGCCGCCAGACCGAGCGAGAACACCGCCACGGCCGTCACGGGTCACTCACCCGATCGACCTTGGTCCGATCGACCTTGGATCGTCCATGCTGCCGGTCTCCCGTGCGGTGGTCGTCCCCTCCGACCGCTGATGGTGATGGTCCGCCACGCTACTCGTTGCTGCGCAGGATGGTCACCACCAACCACAGCCCCAGCAGCGAGGCCACCGCGAAGAACGCGAAGGCCAGCGCCGGGTAGCCGAAGATGGTCGCCTGCGTCTCCACGCGCGCGAGCATGGCGGCGCCGACGATCAGGGCCGCGAGCACCAGGCCGGCGACGACCCGGTTGGCGAGCCGCTGGATCGAGGCGATGAGTGGTTCGGCGTCGACCGCGTCCACGCGGAAACGCAGGGTGCCGTCGGCCAACGACTGCATGATCGTGTTGGCACGGCCCGGCAGGTGTTCGACGAACTCCTTGGAGTCGAGCAGGCCCCGCAGCATCAGGCTGGGCGTGAGTTGCTCGACCATCGTCCCCCGCAGGACCTTCGAGGCGTGCCGGCGGATGGCGTCGTCGACGTCGAAGTCGGGTGCGAGTGCAGTGGCCACCTGGTCGAGGGCCAGCAGCGTGCGGGCCAGCAGGGTCAGTTCGGTGGGCGGACGCACGCCGTCCTGGCCCGAGATCCGCGTGATCTCGGTCAGGATGCGACCGACCTGGGTGTGTTCGGGCGGCAGGTCGTGGTAGTCGCCGATGAGCGCGGCCACGTCACGCCGGAACGCGACCTCGTCGAAGTAGCTGGTCGGCGAGCCCATGACCAGCGCGATGTCGGTCGCCTCGGTGACGTCACCGTCCGCCACCGCCAGCAGCAGGCGCAGCAGCCGTTCGCGCGTGACCCGTTCGAGCCGGACCACCATGCCGAGGTCGATCAGGGCGATCCGGTGGTCGGGCGTCAGCAGCACGTTGCCCGGGTGCGGGTCGGCGTGCACGAACCCGTCGGAGAGCATCTGCTTGAGGTAGGCCTGGAACAGCTCGTCGACGAGGGCGTCACCGTCGATGTCGAGCCGGGTGAGGCCCGAGACCTCGGTGAGTTTGCGCCCCGCCACGTACTCCATGGTGAGCACGCGCGCCGTCGTCAGGTCGGGGACGTGTGCCGGCACGACCAACCGGTCGAACCCGGCCAGGTTGTCGGCCAGTTCCTGCAGGCTGACGGCCTCGCGGCGGTAGTCCAGTTCGCGGGTCAGCGACCGCTCGAACTCGTCGACCACCTCGTCGAGATGGAAGCGCTCGCCGATCTCGGAGTGGGCGTCGAGGAACCCGGCGACGCCGTGCAGGACCTCGAGGTCGCGTGCGATCACTTCACGGATGTCGGGCCGTTGCACCTTGACCGCGACCTCGCGGCCATCGCGCATGCGGGCACGGTGCACCTGGCCGAGCGAGGCGGACGCGAGCGGCTGGTCGTCGAACTCGCTGAACAGGTTGCTGATCCTGCCGCCGAGCTCGTCCTCGATCGTCGCGCGTATCGACGCGACGTCGACCGGTTCGACGTCGTCCTGCAGCCGGGCGAGGGCCTCGATGTGTGCCGCCGGCAGCAGGTCGGCGCGGGTGGCCAGGAGCTGCCCGAGCTTGACGAAGGTCGGCCCGAGCCCCTCGAGGTCGGCGGCGAGCTCCGCGGCGCTGCCGTCGTCACCGACGTCCACCGGCTCGCCCAGCGCGGCCTTCAGGCCCGAGGTCTCCACCAGGTCATGCCCACCGTGCCGCGCGAGCACGCGCGCGATCTGGGCGTACCGCAGCATCAACTCGGGCCGGAGTCCCACCGCCTGCTCCCTCGACGACGTCGGGCGGACCCTAGTCGCCGTCGCGTCCGGGACCGTCAGCGTCGGGCGTTCGCGGCCGGCACGGGCGCGACGGCGCAGCTCGCCTCGTTCCGCAGCCGGGCACGCAGCGCAACGGCCAACAGCGCGATCGAGAGCACGGCGAGCACCGGCTGGAGTGGCGCGAACCAGCTCATGGCGCCCGACGTACCCAGGGCCACCACGACCAGCTTGTTGCAGACCGGACAGCCGACCGCGAAGTAGGCCAATGCTCCGGCGATGCCGCCGCGGCGCGCCGGGCGGTCGGTCCCCTCGGTCGAAGGCTGGCGGACGTAGGTCGCAAGGAGCAGGCCCGCCAGCACCGAGGTGGCGACCAGCACCGGCCAGTTCCACCACAGCACGGGTGTCATCCGCGCGAAGACCGGATTGGGGATCAGCACCGTCGGAACGCCGATGGCCAGGGCCACCACGACCGCCCCGGCCAGGGCCACCGCCCACCGCCTGGCACCGAAGTCGCGCACGCCGTTGCCTCCTCGGAAAGATTTTGTCCGGACATTACGTTACCGTCGACGTCCATCCGCCGCTCCACCCGAGGTTCTCGTCTTGCCCGTCCGCACCAGCCCCTCCGTCTCCGAGACGCCGACCGCTGGTCGTACCCGCGGCTTGCTCGGTCCGCTGCTCGGATTGCTCGCTGTCGCGGCGCTGGCCTTTGCCGCCTACGCCGGTGGCGGGGACGACGCACCCGAGCCGCGCGCCGACGCCGCAGCCGATGATGCCGCCGGCGATCCCGCTGCCCCTGAGGAGGCCACGCCGCCGGGCCCGAGTGACGAGCAGACCGCTGCCCTGCGTGCCTTCGAACGGCGCGACCAGGCCGACCCGATGGCGGTGGGGGACGTGGACGCGCCCGTCGTGATGGTCGAGTGGGCCGACTACCAGTGCCCGTTCTGCGGATCGTTCGCACGCGACACCAAGCCGGTGCTGCTCGAACGGTTCGTCGACGAGGGCATCCTCCGCATCGAGTACCGGGACCTGCCGATCCTCGGCGACGAGTCGAACACCGCCGCGCTGGCCGCCCGGGCCGCCGCCCGCCAGGACGCCTTCTGGGTCTACCACGACCGGCTGTTCGCCGAAGAGCGACCCGTGAACGGTGGCGTGTTGTCCCGCGAGTTCGTGGTCGGGCTCGCCGAGGAGCTGGGACTCGACGTCGAGGCGTTCGCCGCCGACATCGACGACGCCGACGTCGCCGCGGGCGTGCGTGCCGACCTCGAGGAGGGACGCCAGCTCGGCATCACGGCGACCCCCGCCTTCCTGATCAACGGACGCCCCCTGCTCGGCGGCCAGCCGACCGAGGTGTTCGAACGGATCGTCGAGCAGGCGGCCGCCGGGGCCGCCGCCGACACCCCGTGATCGAGGTCGGCTACCTGGCGGCGTTCCTCGGTGGGGTCCTGACGCTGATCAGTCCGTGCGGCGCCCTGCTGCTGCCGTCGTTCTTCGCCTACGCGTTCGACCGACGGGGGGCACTGCTGCTCCGTACGGGCGTGTTCTACCTCGGCCTGGTGGTCACGCTGGTTCCGCTCGGCATGGGCGCCTCGTTCGCGAGCAGCCTGCTGTTCGACCACCGGCAGACGGTGATCACCGTGGCCGGTTGGCTCGTCATCGCCCTCGGGGTCGTGCAGGCGCTCGGCGGAGGATTCGCGCTGTCGCTCGCCCAGCGTGCCCAGGGCCGGGTCGCCGGCGGCACGGGTGCGGGCGCGGTGTTCGGCCTCGGCGCGGTCTACGGCCTCGCCGGCTTCTGCTCCGGTCCGATCCTGGGTGCCGTGCTCACGGTGGCCGCCATCGACGGCCGCCCGTGGCACGGTGGCGCGCTGCTCGCTGTCTACGCCCTCGGGATGGCCGGCCCGCTGTTCGCGCTCGCGGCGTTGTGGAACCGGTTCGACCTCGGTCGACGGACGTGGCTGCGCGGTCGCCAGTTCACCGTCGGTCGACTGCACCTGCACACCACGTCACTGGTGTCCGGGGCATTGTTCGTCGGCGTCGGTGCGCTGTTCCTCACCACCGGTGGGACCGCCTCGGGTGTGCCTGGCGTGCCGAGCACGCTGCAGGCCGAGGCGACCGCGCAGGCCTGGCTGCAACGACTGGATGCGATGGTCTCCGACACGGCCGTGCTCGGTGTCCTCGCCCTCGTGCTCATTGGCGTCCTCGCCACGCGGTTGTGGCGCCGACGGCCTTCGGTCAGGGAGGGGGCGCGTGACGACGCGCGTAGTACCGCAATTCCTCCCGGGAGATGAGGCCGAGCTTGTCACGCAGGCTCTTGACGTGGTTGCGGACGGTGCTCGGGGAGATGAACAGCGCGGCCGCGATGCGGGCGTCGGGGTGCCCGCGTCCGAGATGCGACAGGATCTCGAGCTCGCGCGGGGTCAGGCCGCGGTGCGGAGCCGACAGGATGCCCGCGAGGCGCTCGATGAGTTCATCGCGGTCGGGATCGGCGCCGGAGACGATGCCCCGCACGGCCTCCATCACCTCGGCGTGCGTCGCCGTCTCGGGCGACAACCCGACCCGGTCGAGAGTGCGCACCACGATGGCACTGAGGTCATCCGCTACCGCTCGGCGGGCCGTCCACGCGGCCGCCCGCCGATACTCCTGTGCCCAGAACTCCCGCGAGAACGCCACCACCAGCACGCCCAGGGATGCCCACAGCACCATCAGTTCTGGTCGGACGACGCCGTCGCGCAGCACCCAGGCCTG
The DNA here is from genome assembly GCA_018335555.1 of Actinomycetota bacterium. Taxonomy (GTDB): domain Bacteria; phylum Actinomycetota; class Nitriliruptoria; order Nitriliruptorales; family Nitriliruptoraceae; genus Egicoccus. Next base: position 13,897 of record JAGXST010000096.1, read on the forward strand.
CATCGCGACCCGGCCCCCGAGGGCGAGCGCGAGCACCAGCGCGGCCAGCGTCACGCCCGGGCCGCGCATCCGCAGCGCGATGGAGTAGACCAGCAGCAGGACGAGCGCCACCGGCATCGCCCGGGCGTCCCAGACCAGCAGGCCGTAGGCGACCGCGACCAGCGACGCGTCGGCCACCAGGACGGCGCTGCCGAACCGAGCAAGCTGGCCGGGGGCGGGTGGGCGGACCGCCAGACGCCGGGCGACCGCGACCGCCAGGCCGGCCAGGCCGGCGCCGGCGAGCAGGACCACCGGTCGCGCCACGGGGTCGTAAACCAGCCCCATCGCGACGACCAGCACCGCGAGCACGCCGCGGACCACGACCAGTTGGCGCTCGACCCGCAGCAGGCTGCCCGAGGTGGGGACGTCCGTGCGGGCCTGGTCGGGTGTCGGCACCGCGGATCCCCTGCTCCGGTCGCGGCAGCGTAGCCCCCGTCACGGGGTGACCGTTCGGGTGATTCGGGCCGTCTTGGCCGGTCGTCCAGGACAAAGGGACGGCCCGTCCGCTCCGCACGGACACCCCCCGGGGCATGTTGTGGGCTCTGCCGATCACTCGGAGCCGTCGTGTCCCGAACTCGTCTGCGCGCGCTCGCCGCCGTCGCTTCCGTCGCCGTCGTCCTGGCGGCCTGCGGCCCGGACGGGAGCGGGTACGGCCCACGGAACGAGCGTGTCGCCGGCGAGCCCGGCGTCGACCAGGGCTTGTTCCCGGGCGCGCCGTGGACCTTCGCCGAGGCCTACGAGCCGCGCAGCAACGTGGCCCAGACCGTCGCGGCTCCGGTCCCCGAGGAGGGCTGGAGCGGCGAGGGCTGGGTGTTCGTCGCCAACGAGGTCGCCAACGGCGTCACCGTGCTCGACCTGCGCACCCTGACGCCGGTCGATTTCGTCTACAGCCCCGACTCCCCGGTGCCCCACCACCCCTACCTCAGCCCCGACCAGCGGTGGGTCAGCACCAACACCCGCTTCGGCAACGACGTCATCGTGATCGACACCCACGACGACTTCGCCCGGACCGTGCTGACCTTCCCCGAGGCCGAGGGTGGCAGCGACGTCGCCGGGCCCCTGCACGGCACCTACACCCACGACAGCCGCTACTTCATCGTGGCCCTGCAGCGCAGCGACCGGGTCGGCGTGATCGACATGCAGGCCGAAGGCGGCCCTGAGATCGTCGAGGTGATCGACATCGGTGACCGGCCGCGCGACGTGTACGTCATGCCGGACGACAGCAAGGCGTTCATCAGCCACCAGGGCGAGAACTACGTGACGGTGCTCGACATCCCCACGTGGCAGGTCCGCCAGGTCCAGCGCAGCGACGCCGACTACAGCAGTGCGGGTGGCGGCGGTGGCGGGCTGGCCCACGACGGCACCCTGTTCGCGGTGGCCAACACGCCCGAGCAGCAGGTCGTGATCATCGACACCGAGACCGAGGAGGTCGTCCACCGCGTCGATGGTGTGCCGGCACCGGTGAACGTCGAGTTTCTCGGCAACACCCACCTGATCGGCGTCGGCAACCGGGCGGACGGGTCGGTGACCTTCATCGACGGGGACAGCGGGAAACTGCTCGCGACGGTCGAGACCGGGGGCGGCGCCAACATCCCGTCGATGGGTCCCGACGGCAACATCTGGGTCACCCACAACGGTGCCGGACACCTCAGCGTCCTCGACGCCGAGACCTTCGAGGTCATCGACGAGATCAGCGTCGGTGTCAACCCCCACTGGCTGCACTTCCTTCCCTCGGGCAGCCGGGCACTGGCGACCAACTGGGGCGAGGACACGATCTCGGTCATCGACACGATCCGTCGCCGTCAGCTCACCACGGTGCAGACCGGTCTCAACCCCAACGGCATCGTGGTCAAGACCGACGTGACCCCACAGCAGGCCGCCGCCGCCCTCGGTGCCGAACGCAGCCTGCAGGCCCGTGCGGACGTCCCGGCCGCCAGCGAGATGCTGCTCCCCGACCCGCGCGACGAGCAGGAGGCGTTGTTCCTCAACACCTGCGTGCAGTGCCACGACATGGGACGGATCGTGCGCAACAACTCGTCGAGCTACGACGAATGGCATGCCATCGTGCTGCGGATGCGCGGCAACGGCGCGGTCATGACCGACGAGGAGATCGAGGAGATCACGGCCTACCTCGCCGACGACCGCCACCAGGAGATCGAGATCGGGACCCGGTACGACGGGGCCTACGACCCCGGGGGCGATGCCGAACCGCCGCGTCTTCCCTAGGCGCGGCGGGACGGCGGGGCGTGACCACCCTCAGGGCTTGCGGCCCTCGTGGCTGTCGGGGGTGGTGTCAGCCATACGGGCGCCGCGGCTGCCGAGCGGTTCGGGCTCGCCGACGGTCGTGTCCTTCAGCGTCTGACGCTCCTGCTCCGCGTTGATCTCGGCGCCGAGCAGCACGATGAAACTGGTCAGGAACAGCCACAGCATCAGCACGATGATCCCAGCGAAGGCGCCGTAGGTCTCGCCGAAGCTGCCGAAGTTCTCCACGTAGAGGGTGAACAGGCCCGAACCGATCAACCAGAGGACGGTGGCCACGATCGCCCCCACGCTGGTCCACTTGAGCTGCGGGTCGTCGCGGTCCGTCGACACCTTGTACAGGTAGGCCAGCGCGCCCATCACGAGCACCGCGAGCAGGGGCCACTTGCCGATGCCGACGGCGAGTTCACCGACCCGGCCGAGGCCGAGCTGGTCGCTGATCGCGGGCAGAACCGCGATCAGGCCGAGGGTGAGCAGCAGGAACACGATGCCCCCCAGGGTGAGGCCGAGGGCGATGCCACGCTTCTTGGGGAACTTGCGCTCGTCGACCTCGTTGTAGGCGGCGTTGATGCCCTCCATCAAACCGGCCATGCCGCCCGAGGCGCTCCACAGCGCCAGCAGGATGGAGATCGCCAGCGCGAACGACAACGCACCGGAGCCGGTCGAGGCCACCGCGGTCATCTGCTCCTCGAGCAGTCCCGCGGCATCGGCCGGCAGCGCGGACAGGAAACCCGACGCCTGCCGCTGCACCTGCTGGGGATCGGCGATCAGCCCCCAGATCGAGATGGCGGCGATGATGGTCGGGAAGATGGCGAGCAGGCCCTTGAACGCCACGCCGGCCGCAAGCAACGACACGTGGTCGTTCTTGAGCTCGGTGGCGACGCGCCTGCCGATCGCCTTCCAGCCACTGGACGGGATGTCGGTCGGACTCGACGCCTGACGGCCGTCGCCGCGACGCTCGGCCGCGCGGGCCTCGTCGGCGCGTTCGTCGGGTCGGCGCACGTCGACGATCTCGTCACGTCTTCTCGTCGCGGTCGGGTTGACGGTCTCGTTGTCGGTCGATCGGTCGGTGAGCCCCAAGGTCTTCGCTCCTCGTGAGTTGCATGGCCCGGGCCCGCGTCGCGGCGGGGCCCGGGACCGATGTCAGCGCTGTTCGCGCAGGTGCTGTGCCGAGGTCTCGGCCTGGTTCTGGACCTGGCCGGCGGCGTCCTGCGCCTGGTTCCTGGTCGTGTCCATGGCCTGCTGCGCGGACTGCTTCGTCTCCTCGACGGCCTCCTGCGCGTGCTCCTGCAGTTCGACCTTCATCTCTTCGCCGGCCTGCTGCAGCTGCTGCTTGACCGGCTCCTCGAAGTTGTCCCGAAGCTGGCCGGCGAGCTGCTCCTCGGCCTTGCTCGGCGGGATCAACGAGCCCAACAGCGCACCGATGCCCATGGCGATCACGCCGGCGGCCAGGGGGTTGCCGCGCGTGGCATCCTCGACCATCTGCGGGGTCTGCTGGATCGCGTCGCCGGCGTCGCTGAGGTGTCCGCCGGCGCTGTCGGCCATGCCGGACGCGCGATCGCGCATGTGGTGGGTGTCGGGGGTTGCACCCATGACGGCGCTACGCGCCCGGTGCAGGCGACCGCGGACCTTCTCGGTCTGACGCTCGCGGATCCGGCTCGGGCTGACCCGATCCTCGAGTTCGGCCAGGGTGCGGTTCATGTCGGCCCGTGTGCGCGCGATCTCGCGACGCAGCTGCTCGGGGTCCTGGGTGGTCTGGGTGGCGTAGTCGGTCGTCATGCACTCTTCCGATCGGTGAGGACCTGCTTGTTCTGCTGCATGGTCTCGATGGTGGCGTGGGGGGTGAGATCGACGGTCTCGAAACGCTTCTTGCCGGCCATGGCGAGCGCCGCGGCAGCGCTGCCGAAGACGACGCCGACGATCAGGAACGCGAGCCCGGCCGGCATGACCTCCGCGAGGCCCCAGGCGGCGGCGAACGCCAGCAGCAGGAGCGTCACGAACCCGGCCACCCCGGCCGCGGCGAACATGCCGCTGGCCTTGGCGGCCGTGACGGCCTCACCCTTGATCTCGATCTTGGCCAGCTCGACCTCCTGGCGGAACAGCGTCGTGACGTCGTTGCCGAGTCGGCTGATCAGCTCGCTGAGAGAGGCGTCGGAGCTCGGCGGCGGTGCGGTGTTGGTCTCGACCCGTAGGTCGTCCACGGCCTGTGAGCCGTGGGGCGTCGTCGCGCTCATCGAGGGGTCCTCCCGAGGTCGTCCGTCGTCGGCGAGCCAGCCTGAGGGTCGACCGGGGGTGGCGGCGGAGCGCTGACGGACGCCCCGCCGGTCATGCCGCCGGCCGTGGTGGGCGGCAACGATGCGCTCGCCGGGTTCGCGGGCATCGGACGGGTCGCGCCCACCAGGTCGCCGTTGGCGCTCTCCATGGTGGACCGACCGGCTGCGATGTCCGGTCCTCCGGACCCGTCGGTGCCGACACCGTGCTGCTGGGCCGCCTGGGCGCCCCGGGCGAGCCGCGAGACCGCGAAGCCGGCGACGGCCGCCCCGAGCAGGAAGGCCCCGGGCCTGCGCCGTGCGTAGCGCTGCACCTCGTCGACCAGGCCGTCGAAGCCGAGTTGGTCGACCTTGGTGGCGATCCCGTCGACCTGGCCGGCGATCCGCTGGGCGTAGTCGCCGATCGGGCCAGCCCGGTCGATGTCGCCGTCGGCGAGCGCGTGGACCCGCTCGCCGAGCGTGCCGATCACACCGCCGAGCGCGTCGGTCTGCTGTTGCGCCTGCCGGTGCAGTTGCTGCCTGGCATCGCCGGCGAGGTCCCTGGCCTGTCCCAACGCTTCGTGCGCGACGTTGCCGGCCTGTTCCTTGGCGGTGCCGGCGACGGCACCGGCCTGACGCCTGGTCTCGTCCGCCACCTGGCGGCCCTCTTCCCTGGTCAGGTCGACGGTGTCGGGCGTACTGGTGTCCTGCATCGTCCCGGATGTCGGTGGATGTGCCACGGGTGTCCCTCCGTCTCGGTCGGCCGCCGGCGGACTGCCGCGGCCGGGCAGAGACAGCAAACGGGCGTCCCGGCCGCGTCGGTCCGTCCGGGTGCCCACCTTGGTCGCGCACGCGGCCCGGCCTACGCCACGTCGGCGTGGTCGGATGACCAGGTTTGCGTGGGGACGTGGTCCCAGACGGCCGCAGCGGCGCGTCCAGCCGCCGCGACGGGCAGTGGCCGGGCGCGGCCATACCTCGTCCAGTTCAACCGACCAAACCGGCTCGACGGTGGCAGAACTGGCAGGATGCGACCGGAAAGGGACCGACCAGCGCCTCGTCGAAGGCGCGTCGGCACGCCATCGTCGCGCACGCCGACCGCCCAGGAGCGCCCCGTGCCCGTCCTGCCCCGCCCCGTCCTCGACCCGCCGGCCGCCCCCGGCACGGTCGCCCGGGCGCACTTCGCATCCCTGCTCGCCTTCGAGACCGACTGCTGGGACGTCGACGCCGCCATGGCCCGCGACCGGTCCGGCTTCGTGCTGCTCGACGTCCGCTCCGCGGCGGCGTACGCCGCCGGGCACCTCCCCGGGGCGTTCCACCTCCCCCATGCCCGGATCACGTCGCGTGCCCTGGCCGCCCTGCCGCCGACCGAACTGTTCGTCGTCTACTGCGCCGGGCCGCACTGCAACGGCGCTGATCGCGCCGCACTGCGCCTCGCCCGACTCGACCGCCCGGTGAAGAAGATGATCGGCGGCGTGACGGGTTGGCTCGACGAAGGCTTCGTCCTGGTTGCCGACGACGCAGCGCCACCGCTCTAGCGGACATGTCCCCGGCCGACCGGGGATAGAGTCGACGCATGGGCAGCGCGCCCGTGTCGCGCCCACCTTCGAGTCGAGAACCCCTCCGTGCCTGACGTCCTCTTCGACGTCGCCGGGCTGTGGCAGCTCGTATGGCCCGCCGTGGCCATCGCCCTGCTCCGCATCGGTGACGTGTCCCTCAACGTGTTCAAGGTCGTCTTCGTCGTCCAGCAGCGTCGAGGGCTTGCCGCCCTCACCTCGGGCCTCGAGGCCGGCACCTGGCTCGCCGCCGCCGGCATCGTGTTCGCGGACGTCACGCCGGTCCGCGCAGCGGGGTTCGTGGTCGGCGTCTCGGCCGGCACGTTCATCGGCGTGCAGTTGAGCGAACGGATGCGCCTCGGCATGGCGACCGTCCGGGTCTACGCGGACGCGACCCGCACCGACGTCGATGGACTACCGCTGGAGACCGGCCACCGCATCGCCCGTGCGATCCATGCCGCCGGCCACGGCGCCACGGTGTTCCGCGGCACCGGTTACAAGGGCGACGTCGACATGGTGCTCTCGACGGTGCGACGCCGCGACGCCGAGCGGGTGCTCGACATCGCCCGGTCGGTCGACGCCGCCGCCTTCGCCGCCATCGACAACTCGCTGCACCCTGC
>JAGXST010000097.1 GCA_018335555.1 Actinomycetota bacterium
TCGGTCTGGGCACGCTCGTACTGGCTCAGCCGCGAGTGCAGGCGGTCGAGCGAGCGCGTGACCATCGCTTCACTGGTGATTCGCATCGTTCATGCCCCCTATCGGCCGACGATGCCGGTGCGGTTCACCAGCACGTCCAACGCTTGGTCCACGGTCGTCATCACGCGGCTGGCGGCCTCCAGCGACCGCTGGTAGCGCACCAGGCCCACCATCTCCTCGTCCAGGCTCACGCCGTGTTCGGAGACGCGGGCGAGGTCGGCGCCGACCGAGACGGCGCGCGCACCGTCGGCGGTGGCCTTCGACGCCCGGACCTCGGCGGCCAGTCCGACCACGAGGTCGGCGAGCCGGACCTCGAGCGACTGCCCGTCGGGATCCGGCGTGCCGTCGGCGGCGACCTTCAGCAGGCGCAGGTCGGCGAACGCGCGCGCGTTGGTGCCGTCGTGCTGCGCCGGCGGCTGGGTGAGGTCGGTCGGCTCGACGCCGGCGGCGAGGTCGGCGACCCCGATGCCCGCGATGATCTTCACCGTCCCGGCCGGGTCGGTCGGGTCGAATTCGAGGAGCGGTACGCCGGTCTTCGACCCCGTGCCGTCGACGGCGCCACCAGCGGCGTTGGCCACATTGATGGTGGCGGCGAGCGTCTCGGCGAAGCTGTTCAGCTCGGCACGCCAGGTCGGGATGTCCTCGGTGAGCACCTTCTGCAGGCCGCCGACCTCGCCGCCCACGGCGACCGACGGGCCGGTCGCGGCGTCCCCGGCCGGGGTGTCCACGGCGATGACGTGCAAGCCGCCGTCGACCGGGTCGTGGGCAAGCTTGCTGCGTACACCGGTGTTGAGCAGGTCGACTGGGGTGCCGTCCGCTGCCGGCAGCGTCACCAGCGCGCGACCGTCAGCGTCGATGCGGACGTCGGCGCCGGTGAGCTGGGCGATCTCGTCGAGGAGCACGTCGCGCTGGTCGAGCAGGTCCGGACCGACCCGCTTGGGATCGGCAGCCGCGATGCGTTGGTCCAGGGTGGCCAGTGACTCGAGCGTCTTGTTGACCATGTCGAGCTGGGTGTCCCGGCGCGAGATGACGTCGGCCTCCAGCGCTGACCACGCACCTGCGGTGGAGCGGATGGAGTCGGTGACCGACGCGAGCTCGCTGAGCACCTGGCGGCGGGTGGCGGGGTCGGCGGGATTGTTGGCCCACGACTCGGCGGCGTCCCACAGGCGGCCGATGCGTGACGAGATGCCCTGGTCCGGCTCGCCGGTGAGCTGCTCGAGCCGCCCCAGCAGGTCGGCGCGAACGGTGGACGACGCGTAGTCGGCCACCGACGAGCGGAAGCGGGCATCGAGGAAACCGTCGCGCAGTCGCCCGATCGTGGAGATGTCCACGCCGGTCCCGACCATCGAGTTGCCCGACTGGTACGGCTCGCGCGCCACCACTTCCATGCGCTGGCGGGTGTAGCCCGGCGTCGCCGCGTTCGCGACGTTGTTGCCGGCGACGTCGATGCCCATCTGCGCGGCACGGATCGCCGTCAGACCGGTGTAGAGCCCGACGAACGACATCAGAACACCTCCCGCAGGCGGGCGCCGACGGCGCCGGCCCCGTCGAGTTGCCCCGACGCGTCGTAGGTCGAGGTGAACGGCACCTGCGGTCCGCTGAGCTGATCGAGCTGCCCGGCGACGACCTGCAGGTCGCCGTTGGCCAACACACGGTTCTCGCGGGCGACCTGGTCGATCTCGACGGCGAGGTCGCGGAACGCGACGGCGTGCTCGGCGAAGGTGTGGTCGAACGGCGGCGGCGAGCGACGGGCGAGTTCGCCCAGCGTCAGCATGGCCGGGTCATAGGACCACAGGGAAGCCAGGCTGCGTAGCGCCTCGTCACGGCGGTACTCGCCCTGGCGCAGGGCCTCGACGGCGAGTTCGACCTCTTCGAGCGCCTGTGGCACGAAGCGGCGTTCGTCCGCAGCAAGCAGCAGCCGCGTCACCGTGAGCTTGAACAGCAGGTGGTCGACCACCTGCCGCTCCTCCCACAGGCGGCGGCTCAGTTCTTCGAGGGCACGACGGTCTCGTCTCATGCATGACTGGATCGGCAGGACCAGTCAGTTCTCTAGCTCTTCGGGTCGGCGGCATCCGCCGGTGCCGCCGGACACTCCGACGCGTGCGTCCCGCGCACGAGGGATCGGGCGCGGTACAGCCCTCGACTCCGGCGCCGACTCCTCACGAGAGGAGGTCCGCCTTGCCCGTTTCCGCCATCGCACCGAACCCGACCGCACCGGCCGCCGACCCGGCGAGACCGCCGACGGCGCAGCAGTCCGCGTCGTTCGCCACGGCGCTCGACACCGCGACCGCCCGCTTCGACCCGACGCGACTGCCGACGGTCTCCATCGGGCAGATGGTCAACGCGCTGGTCGCGGCCGACCCACAGCGGACCGCCGACATCGTCGCCGCCGCCAGCGCGCCGGCCGGCGTCGCGTCGGCCTCGACGGCGTCGCTGCCGGCGGGCAGCGCCGGCGCCGAGATCCTCGCGGCCGGCGAGCGCTACCTCGGCGTCCCCTACAAGTGGGGCGGCACCAGTGCGAGCGGCCTGGACTGCTCCGGCTTCGTCCAGCGCGCCTTCGGTGACCTCGGCATCAGCCTGCCGCGTGTCAGCGTCGACCAGGCCAAGGCCGGTACGTCGGTCGGCAGCCTGGCCGAGGCCCGGCCCGGCGACCTCGTGTTCTGGTACGGCGACGGCAAGCGCCCCAACCACATCGGGATCTACGCGGGCGACAACACGATGCTGGTCGCCCCGCGGACCGGTGACGTGGTCAAGTACCAGCAGCTCAGCCGGACGCCGCACGAGATCCGTCGCATCGTCTGACTCCGATTCCGCCGGCGCTGCATGCCGATGGCGACCCGGCAACCTACGCTGCGGTTTCGTGACGAACTCGGGGAGGGGCGCGCAGGGTGGCCAAGGTGCTTGCGGTCGACGACGAACCGCAGATCCTCACCGCCGTCGGCCGTGGCCTGACCCGTGCCGGCCACGAGGTCATCGTGGCCCGAAACGGCGAGGACGCGCTCGCGGCGGCCGCCGCCGCGTCGCCCGATGTCGTGCTGCTGGACCTGCGTCTACCCGACCTCGACGGCATCGAGGTCGTCAAGCGGCTGCGGGCATGGACCTCGATCCCGATCGTGCTGCTCTCGGGTGCCGGCAGTGAGCGGGCCCGTGTGCTGGCCCTCGACGCCGGCGCGGACGACTTCATCGACAAGCCGTTCTCCATGGAGGAGTTACGGGCCCGCCTCGGCGCGATCCTGCGGCGTGCCGGTGCAGCGCCCCCCTCGGTCGGCCGGCCCTCGGTCGAGTACGGCGACCTCCACGTCGACCTGTCCGCGCGACGGGTCAAGGTCGCCGGCGAGGACGTGCGCTTGACCCCGCTGCAGTGGAAGCTGCTCGAGGTACTGGTCGCCAATGCCGGCAAGCTGCTGACCTACCGTGACATCATCTCCGCGGTCTGGTCGGACAAGCACGGTGACGAGGCGCGCGACAGCCTCCGCGTACACCTACGCGCCCTGCGCCAGAAGCTCGGCGACGACGCCAGCAAGCCGCGCTACATCGCCACCGAGGCGGGCGTCGGTTACCGCTGGGTGGGCGCCGACGAGTGACCGACGACCTCCGCGCCGTCCGGTTGTCCGAGGCCCGGCGGCTCGAAGCACTCCGCCGCCTGGGGGTCATGGGTTCGGGGCGCGAATCGGAGTTCGACGACGTCGCCGCGTTGGTCGGCGCGCTCATGGGCGCGTCGTACGCGGCCGTGACGTTCGTCGACGACACCCGCGCCTGGTCGAAGTCGGTGCGAGGCCGTCGAGACCAGCCGGAGGTGAAGCGCGAGCACTCGCCCGCCTGGCTCGCCATCGTGGCGGTCGACGGCGTCGTCCACGGCCCGCTCGACTCACTGCCCGGACTGGGCGAGCACCGCGTGATGCGGGAGCTCGGCCTGCTCACGGTCGCGGCCGCGGCGATCGAGGCGCCTGACGGCGAGCGGGTCGGGGCGGTCGAACTCGGTTGGGCCGACGAACTCGCCGACGATGCGGGTGTCCGCACCACACTGCAGCGGGCAGCCGGCCACGTGACACGCATGCTGGAGTTGCGCTCGGAAGTGGGGGAGTACCGCCGCTTCATCGAACTCAGCCCGGACGCCGTCATCGTGCTGGACCTCGAGGGCAACATCGAGCTCGCCAACCCGATGCTCGCCGAGCTGTTGCGGCTGGCGTCGGCCGACGAGGTGGTCGGCCGCAACTTCCTCGAACTGGTGGCGGGCGAGGACCGGGCGCGGGTAGCCAACGAACTCGCCCGGATCCTGTTCGCGCGTCGGCCGGCCGCGCAGCTCGACATGCGGCTGGTCCGCGAGGACGGCACGGCCGTGGCCTGCTCGGTCAGCGCCGGACACCTCCGTGGCAGCCGTCGCAGCCTGCAGTTGGTGGTGCGCGACCTCGACGAACGGATCCGTGGCGAGGAGGAGCGCACGAGTCTGTCCGAGCAGCTCGCCCAGGCGCAGCGACTGGACCTCGCGGGCAAGCTGGCCAGCGGGCTCGCCCACGACCTCAAGAACCTGATCACGGTGATGAGCAGCTACCTCGATCTGGCCGAGGTCTCGGTGCAGGATCTCGCGCCGCAGGTCGGGAGCGAGCCCGTCGAGGCGATCCTCGACGACTTCGAGCAACTGCGGCGGGCCGTCGACCGCGCGGGCACGCTGACCCGCAAGCTGATGCAGTTCGCCGGAACGGAAGGGTCGACCGAGGAGGTGGACCTCGCCGCGGCGGTCGAAGGGGTGCGCAACCTGATCGAGTCCGCCGTCGCCCACGGCGTCAAGCTCGAGATCGACCTCGAGGACGACCTGCCTGCCATCCGGGCGGACGCGCTCGGCCTGGAACAGGCGCTGGTGAACCTGGTCATGAACAGCTCGGATGCGATCGCCGACGGCGGCACCATCATCGTGCGGGCGCGCATGACCGATTTCCCGGCGGCCGGGGGCGTCACGTCCGGACCGCACCAGGGGCTCGACGACACCCGCCGCTACGTCCGTCTGTCGGTCATCGACGACGGCGACGGCATGGACGACGAGACGCTCACCCGGGCATTCGAGCCGTTGTTCTCGACCAAGGGTGCGGCCCGCGGGACCGGTCTGGGGTTGCCGACCGTGCTCGCGTTCGCGCAGCAGGCGGACGGGATCGTCGACGTCCACTCGGTCCACGGGGAGGGGACCACCATCGCACTGGTTCTGCCCACCGTCGCCGCCATGCCCGAGATCGTCGACCCCCACCGACCGGTCGGCGGGAAACGGGTCGTCCTGGTCGACCCGAACGACCGTGCCCGCCGTGTCATCGCCCAGATGCTGCAGAGTGCCGGCTACCGGGTGCTGCCGGCCAGTGATGGCGAGACGGCCCTGCGCATCCTCGAGGAGCAGGGCGGCGACGTGCTGGTGACCGAACTGGCGTTGCCCGGCATGCCCGGCTGGCGGGCGGTCGAGCGTGCCCGCACAGCACGTCCGGGACTGCCCGTGCTCGTCTTCGCTTCGGCGCAGGCGCCCGACCGGGTCACCCACGACGTCCGCACCCTGGTCAAGCCGTTCTCCAGCGATCGTCTGCTGCGGATGCTGGCGGAACTGCTCCCGGACTGAAAAAAATGTCTGGACGACTGCTTCAGTCATCGGACCCGCGGGCCGATGGGCAGGGCGTGCCGGCAAAAGCCGGCGACAGGGCCAGACATGGAGGTCAGCCCACATGCGTATCAACCAGAACATCGCGGCGTTCAACGCCTACCGCAACCTGAGCAACACCCAGGGTGCGCAGTCGAAGTCGCTCGAGAAGCTGTCTTCCGGCTTCCGCATCAACCGTGCCGCCGACGACGCGGCCGGTCTCGCCATCTCCGAAGGTCTGCGTTCGCAGATCGGTGGCCTCAAGGTCGCGGTCCGTAACGCGCAGGACGGCGTCTCCGTCGTCCAGACCGCGGAAGGCGCCCTGACCGAGGTCCACTCCATCCTCCAGCGGATGAGCGACCTCGCCGTGCAGGCGTCCAACGACAGCAACAACGCCGAGGCCCGCACCGCCATCACCACCGAGGTCGGCCAGCTGCAGGAAGAGCTCGGTCGTATCGCCTCGTCGACCACGTTCAACGGCATCCAGCTGCTGGACGGCACGGCCGGGACGCTCAACTTCCAGGTCGGGGCCGGCAGCGACGGCAACAGCCGTATCGCGGTCGACCTGTCGGGTGCCGACGTGTCCGCGGTCAGCGACGCCCTCACCGTGGGGCGCTACGCCCTCACCGGCGGGTTCGACCCGGCCACCGTCACCGGCGACCTCACCATCACGCAGGGTGACACGGTGGTGACCGTCGCCGCCGGTGCCGTCGACGCCACCCGCACCGCGGGTGAGCTTCGCGACACCCTCAACGCCAACAGCAGCTTCGCCAACAACTTCCGGGCGAGCGTCGACACCGCCGGCGAGCTGGTCATCACGTCGCGGACCAGCGACGCGGCGATCACCACGGGCGGCACGGGCAACACGGCTGGTACCGGTGCTGCCGGAGCGCTCGACTTCAGCACGCACGCGGGTGCACAGTCGTCGATCGCGCTGATCGAACAGCAGATCGAGGACGTCTCCACCGCTCGCGCCAACCTTGGTGCCTACCAGAACCGGTTCGAGTCCACGATCTCGAACCTGCAGGTGACCACCGAGAACCTGCAGGCCTCGGAGTCGCGGATCCGTGACACCGACATGGCACAGGAGATGGTGAACTTCACCCGCTCGCAGATCCTGTCGCAGGCCGGCACCGCCATGCTGGCGCAGGCCAACCAGGTCCCGCAGTCGGTCCTGTCCCTGCTCCGCTGATCTGAGCACCACCATGGTCCTGGGGGTGGCACTCCGCACAGCGGGGCGCCACCCCCAGCCATGACCGCCTCCCACGCCAGCAAGGGACTGACATGAGCAGCCAGGGGATGTTCTCGATCGGCGGCATCGCCTCGGGCCTGGACACCTCCGGCATCATCGATCAGCTGATGGCCCTCGAGCGGCAGCCGATCCGGCGCCTCGAGAACACGCAGGCGCGTCTCCGGCAGGTCGATACCGCCTGGACCCAGGTCACCGCCCGACTCGCCGCGGTACGCGCCGCGGTCGACAGCATCAACAGCCCCACCCGCTTCAGCAGCATGGTCGCGGTGACCTCGTCCGACACCGACGCGGTGGCGGTCAGCAAGGCCGCCGCCCCCGGAACGGGCTCGCTGAGCTTCTCCGTCGGACAACTCGCGCAGTCGCACCAGGTCGCCAGTGGCACGTTCGCGTCCGCGACCGAAGCGCTCGGACTCACCGGCACCTTCGAGGTGGCCGTCGGGGACGGTCAAGCGGTCAGCATCGCCCTCACCGGCGACGAGACCCTGGACGGACTGGCGCAGAAGCTCAACGCCGCCAAGGGTGGGTTCACCACCACGGTGGTCAAGCAGGACGACGGAGCGCACCGGTTGGTCATGACCGCCGACAAGACCGGTGCCGCCAACAACCTCACCATCACCGCGCCTGCAGGAGCGACGCAGTTCGAGAGCGGGCTGCGAACCCTGCGTGTCGCCCAGAACGCCGAGGTGACGCTCGGCTCCGGCGCAGACGCGATCACCCTTTCGCGTGCGAGCAACACCATCACCGATCTCGTGCCCGGCGCGTCCATCACCCTCAAGAAGGTCACCGACGGGCAGTCGGTCACCGTGACCGCCGCACGCGATGTCGAGGCAGCCGTCAAGGCGGTCAAGGAGTACGCCGAGGCCGTCAACGGTGCCGTCGACCTGCTCGCCAGGCTGACCAAGTACGACCCCGAGACCAAACAGGCCGGACTCCTGCAGGGCGCGCCCATGGCCCGGCAGTTGCTGAACAACCTGCGCTCCGCGGCAACCGCGCCGCTCGGCGTCGAACTTGCCGGGGTCGGCAGCGCGGCCGAGGTCGGCCTCTCCGTCGACCGGTACGGCAAGGTCCAACTCGACGACACCAAGCTGCGGGCCGCCCTCAACGACGACTTCGACGCGGTCGGGCGCCTCTTCGGTCGCCACGCCACCGCGACCGACGCCCGAGCGACCGACGTCGTGGGTACCAACACGCCGACCGCCGGGGTCCACCAGGTCGAGATCACGGCCGCAGCGACAGCCGCAAAGGCGGTCGGCGCCACCTACACCCCGCCGGGCGACGACAGTCAGCCCAAGACGTTCCGGGTGATGTCCGGCGGCAGCGTGGCCGTCGTGACCATCGACACCTCCCACGCCACCGCCGCTGACGTCGTCGCGGCCCTCAACCAGGCGCTCGAGGCGGCCTCGATCGCCAGCGTCCGGGCGCGGGTGGGAGACGGCGGGGAGGGCGACCTCGTCCTCGAGGAGTCCCGCTTCGGTTCGGCGGCCGGCTTCACGGTCGAGGAAATCGTCAGCGAGGAGGACCAGACGGTCGTCGAAGGGGGTGCGGTCTGGGGGCTGGAGGGCACCTACACCGGCACCGACGTCGAGGGAACCATCGGGGGGATCGAAGCGGTCGGGACCGGTCGCAGCCTGAAGGCCGTGTCCGGGGCCGCGGAGGGGATCTCGCTCACCTGGACCGGCACGGAGGCGACGACCGCACCGTTCGGCGTCACCTTCACCCACGGTCTTGCCGGGGCGATGGGCAACACCCTCCGACAGGCCGAAGGCGTCGGGGGCCTCGTCTCGCAGGCCCGAAAGGGACTCACGAACCAGATCGAGGTCTACCAGAGCCGGATCGACGGCTTCGAGCAACGACTGTCGAGGCGTGAGTCGACCCTGCGGCGACAGTTCACCGCCATGGAGTCGGCACTCTCGCAACTGAACGCGCAAGGCAGCTGGCTGACCAGCCAGCTGAGCTCGCTCAACGGACTGAGCCAGCAGCAGCGATGACGACCAAGGACGGTCACATGTACGCACACCAGCAGCACCACTACCGCCAGCAGGAGGCGCAGACCGCCTCGCCGGCCCAACTCGTGCTCATGCTCTACAACGGCACGCTCGCCGAGATCGCCCGCGCCGGTCGCGGGCTGGCCGCCAGTCCCGTGGACCTCGCCGACGTGCACGACTGCCTCACGCGTGCCCAGGCCATCGTGACGGAACTGCTGGTCACGCTCGACCTCGAGGGTGGGGGAGTGATGGCGGCGAATCTCGCCTCGCTCTACGACTTCTGTCTCGACCGGCTCGTGGCCGCCAACATCGCCAAGTCGGCCGACGGACTCGCCGAGGCCGCCGACGTGCTGACCGGCCTGCGCGACGCCTGGGAACAGGCCTGCGTCCTCGGCCATCCCGCTCCGGTCGCCGTGGTGGTCGGATGAATGCGCCGCTCGTCGCAACCGACACGTGGGTCGAGGTGCTCGATCAGCTCGAACAGGACCTGGCGGAACTCGACGGTGCACTCGAGGACGGTGAGGTCATCCCGGTCCAGGCATGGCTTCCCCCGGGCGACCTCGGCCCGCTCCCGGACGAACTGCAACCGAGGGCGGAAGGCCTGGCGGTGCAGCTCGCGCGGCTCCAGTCCCGTACGCGGGACCGGCTCGGGGAGCTGAGCCGGGAACTCGCCGACGTGGAGCAGCGCCGCAAGGCCGGCACGGCCTACACCCGCTGACCAAGCTCACGAACACAGGACCGAATTCGGACCGCACCGCTTAGGTGTCACACACCGTGGCCGACCAACCACTGTGACAACTCGGTACGGAAACCAGACTCGGCTCATGGAGGAGGCGTTTGCCTCCTCCTTTTCCTGTTGTCCGGAAGAGGTTCAGCCATGTGGGATGTGACGACGACGGCGGCGCTTCGAGCGCTGGATGGTCTCGCGTTGCGTGGGACCGTTCGTGCCAACAACGTCGCCAACGCCGAGACGCCGGGCTACCGCGCGCAGACGGTCGACTTCGAGTCGTCGCTGCGCACCGCGCTGCGCCGCGGCGAAC
This sequence comes from Actinomycetota bacterium, assembly GCA_018335555.1. GTDB lineage: Bacteria > Actinomycetota > Nitriliruptoria > Nitriliruptorales > Nitriliruptoraceae > Egicoccus. The sequence continues at coordinate 9,931 of JAGXST010000097.1, forward strand.
CGGCGACCGCCACCGCACAGACGGTCGCGACGCCGAGCGTGGTCGACGCACGCGGCAACTCGGTCGACCTCGAGACCGAACTGATCCAGGGCATGAAGGACAGCCTGCAGCGCGACGCCATGATCACGGCGTTCAACTACAAGACCGGCCAGCTCCGCGTCGCGATCGGCGGCCGCCGATGAGCTTCTCCGCGATGAACATCGGCCGGACCGGCGTG
>JAGXST010000098.1 GCA_018335555.1 Actinomycetota bacterium
GCCAGCGTGTCGGCCTGGTTGCGCAGTTCGGCCGCCTCCTTGCGCTTGCGGTCCTCGTCCGCGTGCGCCTCGGCGTCCTTGATCATCTGCTCGATGTCGTCCTTCGGCAGCGCCGAGCCGCCGGTGATCGTCATCGACTGTTCCTTGCCGGTGCCGAGGTCCTTGGCCGACACGTGCACGATGCCGTTGGCGTCGATGTCGAAGGTGACCTCGATCTGGGGCATCCCACGCGGGGCGGGGGGCAGGTCGGTGAGCATGAACTTGCCGAGCGACTTGTTGTCGCTCACCATCTCGCGCTCGCCCTGCAGGACGTGGATCTCGACCGAGGGCTGGTTGTCGTCTGCGGTGGTGAACACCTCGGAGCGCTTGGTCGGGATCGTGGTGTTGCGCTCGATGAGCTTGTGGGTGATCCCGCCCTTGGTCTCGATGCCCAGCGACAGCGGCGTCACGTCGAGCAGCAGCACGTCCTTGACGTCGCCCTTGAGGACACCGGCCTGCAGAGCTGCGCCGACGGCGACGACCTCGTCGGGGTTGACTCCCTTGTGCGGTTCCTTGCCGCCGGTCAGTTCCTTGACCAGGTCCTGGACGGCGGGGATGCGGGTCGAGCCACCGACGAGGATCACGTGCTCGATGGCGGAGACGCCGCCGGCGTCCTTGACGGCGCGCTCGAACGGGCCGCGCAGGCGACCGAGGAGGTCGCTGGTCAGGTCGTTGAACTTGGCGCGGGTGAGGGTCTGCTCGAAGTGGAGCGGGCCCTGGTCGGTCGCGGTGAGGAACGGCAGGTTGATCGAGGTCTCCTGCGAGGAGGACAGCTCGATCTTGGCCTTCTCGGCCGCTTCCTTGAGGCGCTGCAGGGCCATGCGGTCGCTCGAGAGGTCGACGCCGTTCTCGTTCTTGAACGTCGTGACCATCCAGTCGATGAGGACCTGGTCCCAGTCATCACCGCCGAGCTGCGAGTCGCCGGCGGTGGACTTGACGTCGAAGACACCCTCGGCGATCTCGAGCACCGACACGTCGAACGTGCCGCCACCGAGGTCGAAGACGAGCACGGTCTGCTCGGCGTCCTTCTCGAGGCCGTAGGCGAGCGCCGCCGCGGTCGGCTCGGCGACCAGTCGCAACACCTCGAGGCCGGCGATCTCGCCGGCTTCCTTGGTGGCCTGGCGCTGCGCGTCGTCGAAGTAAGCCGGCACCGTGATGACCGCTTGGGTGACGTCGTCGCCGAGGTAGGCCTCGGCGTCGCGCTTGAGCTTCATCAGGATGCGGGCCGAGATCTCCTGCGGCGTGTAGTGCTTGCCGTCGATCTCGGTCTTCCAGTCGCTGCCGACGTGGCGCTTGACGGAGCGGATCGTGCGGTCGGCGTTGGTGACGGCCTGACGCTTGGCCACCTCGCCGACGAGCACCTCCCCCGACTTGGACCAGGCGACGACCGACGGCGTCGTGCGCGCGCCCTCGGCGTTGGCGATGACGGTGGGCTCGCCACCCTCCATGACCGAGACGACCGAGTTGGTCGTCCCGAGGTCGATTCCGACGGCCTTGGCCATGCTGTGGCCTCCTCGCAGCTGAACGTGTTCGCGTCTGAAGCGGGCCCGCTGGCCCGGTGTCAGGCCCAACGGTACGCCCGCAGATCAGCTACGCAACACGCGCGCGGCGGCCGACAACAGCAAACCTGAGCCGACTCCACTCAAGTTCCGCTGATGACCGTCGGTCCCTGCCCCGGGGTGGGGGGCAACGAGCGAGCGAAGCGAGCGAGAAGGGGGACCCGCCCGGGGGTGGGGCAACGAGCGAGCGAAGCGAGCGAGAAGGGGACCCGCCCGGGGGGGTGGGGGGCAACGAGCGAGCGAAGCGAGCGAGAAGGGGGACCCGCCCCAGATATCAGTGCTCGTCGTGGCCGTCGACGCGGGGGTGGTACTGCCGCTGCCAGGGGCGCACCAGTGGACGGCCGTTGAAGTCGAGCCGCTCACGACTCGGCCAGAAGTCGACCATCAACATCAGCGGCAGCAACGCCAGCACGATGAACCCGATGACCTGCCAGGCCTCCATGGCGCCTCCCGCTGTTCGTGACGACATGACGAGCCTAGAGGTGCCGGCGCCCGGGGAGGCAACCCGTCAACGCAGTTCGACCCCGGCCGCACGCTCGACCATGCGCACGAGTTCGGTGTGGTCGACGTCCCCGCCCAGCGCCTCGACCGCATCGGCGGTGAGACGGTCGACCAGGTGCAGGATCGGCGCTTCGACGCCGCCCGCATCGAGCGTGGCTCGTGCCAGCCCGACGTCCTTGGCCAGCAGCGACAGGGCGAAGGTGTTGGGGAAGGCGCGGGTCACCACACGTTCGGGGAACAGGTTCTCGGTCGCGTTCGAGCGGCCGGACGACGCATTGACGACCTCGAGCGCGACCGAGGTCGGCACGCCGGCCTGCTCGAGCGCGGCGAACCCCTCGGCGGCCGCCCACAGCGACGCGGCCAGCAGCGCGTTGTTGACCGCCTTGACCGCCATGCCCGCGCCCGAAGGACCGACGTGGACGACCCGCCCCGCCACGACGTCGAGCACCGCGGCCACCTCGCCGAGCGCGTCGCCGTCACCGCCGACCATGACCGTCAGCGCGCCTGCCTCGGCGCCCCTGGTCCCGCCCGACACGGGCGCGTCGAGGTAGTCGACCCCTTCGGATCCGAGGTAGGCGGCCAGGTCGCGCGCCTGCTGCGGGTCGCCGCTGGTGTGGTCGAGCCAGACCGTGCCCTCGCCGAGCGCCGGCGCCAGGACGCGGGCGACCGCCTCGACCTCGACGGTGGTGGGCAGGCAGGAGCACACCACGTCGACGTCGGCGAGGTCGGTCAGGTCGGTGACCGCCGTGCTGCCGTGCTCGCGGGCGTGCTGTTCGGCGACCGAGGCCGTCCGGTTCCACACGCGTGTGTCGAACCGTGCAGCCAGGTTGGCGGCCATCGGCCGTCCCATGGCGCCCAGGCCGATGTAGGCGATCCGCATCCGTGGCTCCTCGTTCATCGGTCGCGCTCGAGCGGTTCGAAGTCCAGCGTGTCGCCGACCTCGACCCCGACCTCGCCGAACCAGCCCTGCGGGACCTCGAGCGCGCGCTGGTAGGCGGCACCGGGGTCGTAGACCTCGCACGGGTCGGCGACGCAGGGCTCCATGGCCAGGATCGACACGATCTCACCGTCGGCATCGGCATACGCGATGTCGAGCGGCACCAGGGTGTTCTTCATCCAGAACCCGCCGTTGCGTTCGCCGTCGAAGACGAACAGCATGCCGGTCCCGGGCGGCAGGTCCTCGACCTCCATCAACCCGTGTTCGCGCCGGTCGGGGTCGTCGGCCAGCTTGACCGCGATCTCGACGTCGAGGTCGTCGCCGCTGAGGGTCACCAGGGCCTCGGGGTAGTCGTCGACCGAGGGATGCAACGGCGGCACCGTCGGCGTCGACGCGGCGGTCTCGCGGGGCGGTTCGGTGGCCGTCTCCTCCGTCGCCACGTCGGCCCCGGGTGCCTCCTCGCCCTCCGCGCCGTGCCCCGGGTTGTCGTCGGCACAGGCCCCGAGTGCGGCCATGACCACGGCAACGGACAGGCAACGCGCGACGGAGAACCGGGACCGGGTCATGGACGGGACGCTAGCGGTGGGTGGTCTACGCTCGCGTGCTCCGTGCATCCATCCAGGAGAGCCGCCCGTGGCCGAACTCGCCGTCACCGCCGTCGGGGCGGACCGTCCCGGCATCGTCGCCGCCGTGGCCAAGGTGCTGCACGAGCGTGGGGGCAACGTCGAGGACTCGGCGATGACCATCCTCGGCGGCCACTTCGCGATCGTGCTGATCGTGGCCACCGACGACGACCCCGACGCTTTGCGCGCCGCACTCGAGCAGGGGACCGGCCCGTTGGAGCTGGTGATCTCGGTCAGCCGTGCCGAGGGCGAGCGACGGCCACACGAGCCGACGCACCTGCTGAGCGTGTACGGCGCCGACCATCCCGGCATCGTCGCCGGGGTCACCGCCGCCCTGGCCGATCTCGGTGCGAACATCACCGACCTCGAGACCCAGGTGATCGGGCGCGACGAACCCGTCTACGCCATGGTGATCGAGGTCGTGGCCGACGACGAAGCAGCGCTCGAGGACCGTCTGACGAGCGTGTGCGAGGAACTCGGCGTCGACCACACGCTGCGCACCATCGAGGCGGAGACCTACTGAGCGTGGCCGTCAAACGCGTGGTGCACTACCCCGCCCGGGTGCTCAAGGGGCTCGCCGGCCCCGTCGGGGAGATCGGCGACCGCGAACGGCAGCTCGGCCAGGACCTGGTCGACTCGATGTACGACGCCCCCGGGTGCGTCGGCCTCGCCGCCCCGCAGATCGGCATCCCCCTGCGGGCGTTCGCGCTGGACGTGTCGGTGATGCGCAAGCCACCGCCGGGCAACCACGGACTGGTCGTGCTGTTCGACCCCGAGCTGATCCTGGCCAGCGGGTCGGACTACCGCCGCGAGGGCTGCATGTCGGTGCCCGACTACACCTGCGACGTGCGCCGCGCCACCGAGGTCGTCGTCCGCGGCACCACGCCGGACGGCGAGGTTCGCGTCGTCGAGGCCGAAGGGTTCGAGGCCCGCGCCTTCCAGCACGAACTCGACCACCTCGACGGCCTGCTCATCCTCGACCGGGTCGCCTCGGCGAAGACCGACGTGTTCCGCCGCAAGCGCTACGCCGACAAGGGCGAACACCTCAAGTGACGTCGACGGCTTCCGTGTACGTCGAGCGGGCGTTCCGTCGGGTTCGCCGGCGGCCCGCCCCACCTGAGGCGAAGAAACCTGCTCCGCGAAACGGCCACATCCGACTAGTCATTCAGGTAGCGTTCAGGCTGTGCGCGGCAGGGGTCGGGGTCCAACGGGGATTGCGAACTGGGGGCGCAGAAGTGGTGGTCGAACCATGCCAGAATCGATGCAAGTCGTAGGTCGTAACAGCGGCTCACCGGGACTCGGCCGCCGTCTGTTGACGGTCGCTGTCGCGTCGGGCCTCGCCGCGACCCTGACCGTCAGCCCGGCTGCCACCGCGGCCGAGGACACGGCCGCCATCCCGGTGTCCCTGATCTCCGATGAGGGCGACGTCGTCGCCGGTAGGGACATCGGCGTCTTCGCCGAGATCGCAACCACCAGCGGGGCGGGCGAGCCCGAGATCCGCTACGAACTGTTGGAGACACTGGCGACGACCTCCCGCGGTCTGGCAGAGGTGTCCCCACGAAGCGTCGACCGGGCAAGCGAACTCGCGGGGGACGATCCGACGCTCCTGCTGTTCAGTGCCGGCCCGGAAGGGTTGTTGATGCACTATGTCGACCCCGATGCAGACCCGGTGGACGGTGTCGACCACGCGGCCACGCGAGCCGGCCGGGGGGCACAAGGCCCCGCTCGGCAGGTGCTACGCCTCGGCGCGCCGTCGTCCGCCGACGGGGACACGCTGTTCGCCGCCTCCTCGACCTCCAGCCCGTGTGGACCGACGGGCGGGCCGTCCCTGAGGGCAACGTCGACCTACACCCGCCGCTGGGTCCCGTTCCAGCGGACGCAGACCCTCGGCAAGACTCGCGCCACCTACAGCTGGGAGACCACGAGCAACACCAAGATCGACGTCGCGACCGACGGAAAGTTCGGGGCCGCGAAGGTCGGGCTCGCGGCGTCTTCGACGAACACGACCTCGGGCGGCTGGAGTTCGGCCCTCCCGACCAACACCAGCCGACGCGTCGACGCGGACTGGGAGTACCGACGACACGACATCTGGTGCACACCCCTGACCGGACCCCAGTACTACTCCGGGCAGTGGCAGTGGCGCCCCCACCGCTGGACGGCGGGGAACCGCAACGTCAACAGCCAGCCGGCCCTGACGTGCAAGAGCGGGACGCGGGTGAAGATCTCGAACACCACCTGGGTCGCGCAGAGCACGACCGTCGACTACAGCGGCTACTTCAGCATCGCCGGTGTCAGCCTGAAGTCGCAGCAGAAGAACTCGAGCAGCCACAAGCTGTCGTTCCAGCCGACCACGTCGACCGGGGCTCACCTCTGCGGGACCACCGACTACCCGGTGTCCTCGGCGCAGGTGCGAGAGACGACGTGAGGGGAAGCGCCGCGGTGACACTGCTCGTGCTGGCGGCGGCGTGCTCCGGGAGCACGCCGCCGGCCGGTCCACTCGGCCAGACCGACGCGGGCGAGGCGTGGGGGTGGTCGCGCACGGTCGAGGTCGGACAGCAGTTCACGGACGGGCAGCCGCTCATCTTCGTCGCCGACCCGACCCTGGAAGTCACGATCGCGGCCGTGGAACCACTGATCGCGGGTGACGGGTTGCGGCACCTCGGCACCTCGATCGTGGGGCCCGACCGCGCGACGGGTCTGGTCCAGTACTTCGACTCGTGGCCACCCCCGTCGGCGGACTTCGGCGTCCCACTCGACGATGCCACCGGTGCGCGCCTGCATGGGGCGGACGACACCGAGACGGACCTGCCCAACGGTGCGGGCTGGGAACTGCTCGCCGGCTTCGAGGTCACCGGTGCCGGCCGCAGCACCGTGCAGGGTTACCGCGTGCTCTACGAGCATGAAGGACGCCGGTACTCGACGGTGCTGGGCACGACGGTCGCCATCTGCGCGGAGGAGCAGGCCCCCGTCGGGCCGGACGAGTGCGAGCCGGAGTACGAGGTGCGTCTCGACCATCAGCCGACGCCACCTACCTGGGAGCGCTGAAGGATTCCCGGCGTCGGCGCGCGAGGTTCCGCCGCAAGCGCTCGCCGACGAGGGCGAACACCTCACATGACGGAGAACCCGCCCACGGGCACGGCAGCCTGACGCTCCAGCCACGCCACGAACTCGTCGGCGGGGGCCGCCTTCGCCCACAGCCAGCCCTGGCCGTGGTCACAGCCCCACCGCTCCAGCAGTCGCCGAGCCGGCTCGTCCTCGATGCCCTCGGCGACCGTGGCCATGCCGAGGCTCTGGGCCAGACGGACGATCGCCCGGGCCAGCGCCGACTCCTCGGGGCCCGTGGCGACATCGGTGACGAAGCTGCGGTCGATCTTGACGATGCTGACCGGGAATCGCCGCAGGTAGGTGAACGAGGCGTAGCCCGTGCCGAAGTCGTCGATCGCGATCGCGATCCCGAGTCCGCGCAACTGGACCAACGTCTGCTCGGCGAGGTCGGGGTTCGCGGTCAGCGCGGTCTCGGTGATCTCGAGCACGAGGTGGGAGGGATCGACCCCGAGCACCTGCAGCGCCGTCCGCACGTCGGCCACCAGGTTCGGATCGCCGAGCTGATGGGCCGACAGGTTGACGTGCATCTGGAAGCCGGCGTCGACGAGCCCCCGCTCGGCCCAGGCGGCGAGGTCGCGGAGGGCGGTCAGCAGCACCCAGCTGCCGAGCGCGTTGACCAGGCCGCTCTCCTCGGCGATCGGGATGAAGCGGTCCGGGAAGAGCAGGCCGCGATCCGGATGTTGCCACCGCACGAGTGCCTCGACACCGATCACTTCCTGGGTCGCCAGCGCGAGCACCGGTTGGTAGTGCAGACGCAACTCGTCACGGGCGATCCCCTTCTCGAGGTCGTCCTTGAGCCTCCGGCGTTCCCCGACCTGCTCGCGCAGCGCGGCGTCGAACACCACGATCGCATCCTTGCCGGACGCCTTGCCGCTGTACATGGCGATGTCGGCGTTGCCGAGCATCTCCTCGGCGGTCTGCTCGCCGGACGAGATGACGAGACCGCACGACGCCCGCAGCCTCATGCGGTGACCGTCGAGTACGAGCGGCTCGTCGAGAACGTCCAGAATGGAGGCGACGAGGCCATCGACGTCCACACCATCGTCGAGGCCGTCGAGCAGCAGCGCGAACTCGTCCCCGCCGATGCGCGCGAAGGTGTCGGTGATCCGGACCCGCCCGCCCACGCGGGCTGCGACCTCGCACAGCACGCGGTCGCCGGTGTGATGCCCACGCGCGTCGTTGATCAGCTTGAAGTCGTCGAGGTCGAGCAGGGCGACCGCGACCCGTCCGTGCGTGTTCGCCGCGCCGACGAGGGCCGCGTCGACGCGCTCGAGGAACCGGGCACGATTGGCCAGACCAGTCAGGTCGTCGTGGAAGGCGCGGTAGCGGATCTCCTCCTGGAGCTGGCGCTGCCGGCTGACGTCGCGGATGTTCACGACGGTTCCCTCGCCGGCGACCGTGCGGGTGGAGACCTCGACGTTGAGCAGGTCCCCGTCGGCGCGACGGACGGCGAGGATGCTGGCGTGCCGCTCGATGTCGGCGAGATCGGCGACCTCGCGAGGGTCGTCGGCGGCGACGCAGAGCAGGTCCCCCAGGCGCGAGCCAACCGGGATCTCGCGGCCGGCGAACTCGGCGACCGCCGGGCTGACGAACGCGAGGGCGCCGGCATGGTCGACCAGCACGATGCCGTCGGCCGAGTTGTCGAGGACGCCGGCCAACAGCTGGCTGCGGCGCGCGGCCCGGTCGGCCAGGGACACCTCGTCCGCGAACCGTTCCAGCGTGCGCAGCAGGTCGGCACCGAGCGGCGCGTCGGTGACGATCAGCAGCGTGCCGACCGGTACGTCGGCATCGGTCAGCGCCAGCGCGACCCCATGGGCGCGTGGCGGGGCCATCGGGGCACCGAGCGCGATGGCCGCCTCCATCGACTGGGCCGGCGTGATCCGCAGCAGCCGCGTCCCGCGGCGACACCGCAGGTGCGGAGGGAGATCCGACACGGCGAAGCGCGGCAGGACGGGCCGGACGCCGCGGTGGGAGGCCAGGACCAGTTGCTCGTGCTCCCGACGCCACAGGCTCGCCTGCACCACCGCCGAACCGCTCTCCTCGAGCAGGCGGATCGCACCTTCGACGGCCGTGTCGGCGACGGCGCCCGAGTCCATGGCGCCCAGCAGTTCACGGGAGAGCGAGGCGAGGGCCGCTTCCCGGGCACGACCTTCGTCGCTGCGCTGGAGCAAATTGGCCATCTCGGCCATCACCAGCGACATGACCACGATGGCCAGTCCCATCGAGACCAGTTGGCTGGTGAAGAACTCGGTGCTGCCGGCGGTCAGCCAGACCGCCACCTCGTAGGCCAGGTAGTAGGCGCCGGCGGCACGCAGGACGCGGGCACGGTCCCCGTAGAGACTCTGCAGGAACAGGCTCATGAACAGCGTGCCGAAGGCCCAGGTGTGGTGGCCGGACGCGACGCCGATCGCACCAACCAGCAGCGGGCCGAGGCCGCGCACCAGCACGTGCGCGCCACCGGTGCGGTAGAGCAGGACGGTCCACGCCGCGAAGGACAGCAGCAACACCACGTAGGCCAGCGGCTGCGAGCCCGGCTGTTCGATCAGATAAGGCAGGCTGAACGGCACCAGGGCGACGCCGACCAGGTTGAGCAGGACGAAGCGCCACCGCACGCGCTGGAGGACGGGCCAGCGGTCGTCGGCACTGCGCGGCCCGGCTTTCGCCAACGCCACGATCCGTCCGTCCACCGAGTACTGCTCTCCCATCAGGGTCCACACCACCAGGACGTCGGCGGGGTCGCGCCCGGATCGAGCGGTCGTGCGCCCGCCGGTCGGGCGGCGCGCACTGCGACGCCGAGCGCCGGGGCGACGGAGACGTCGACGTCCGTGTCACCTTGGGCGCAGTTCGGGCCACACCTACACTCACGCGGCCGACCGGTGTCGGTGTCGTCGCGGGGCGCTCCGGCGCCATGCCCAGGAGAGGGGAACGTCGCGTGAACGAGGACCTGCTGCTGACGCTGATCCGCATCGGGGGCGCCGTGGCGCTGGTCGTCGTGGTCGGCACGCTCGCCGCCCGTCGTATCCAGTTCCTGTATGGACTGGTACGGAAGGCGCAGCCGCAGCCGGAGCGGGTCACCCGCGCCGCGATCATGGGCAACGTCAAGTACCTGTTCACCAAGATCCTGGCCCAACAGAAGTTGCTGCGCTGGTCGCTGCCGGGTGTCGCCCACTTCTTCGTGTTCTGGTCGTTCCTGATCATCCAGACCACGCTGATCGAGGCGGTGGGGGAACTGTTCGACCCGACCTTCCAGATCCCGCTGCTCAACCGCGTCGCCCTGTTCGGCGTCACCGCCTACGACGTGCTCGGTTTCCTGCAGGACAGCTTCATGATCCTGACGCTGCTCGGCGTCGCGATCTTCGCCGGCATCCGCATGGCCCTCGACCCGCGTCGGATGGGTCGTCACAGCCGCTTCACCGGCTCCAACCTCAACCAGGGTTGGTGGGTGCTGATGGGCGAGTTCCTGGTGGTCTGGACCCTGCTGATGGCCCACGGTGTCCGGGCGGCACTCGACCACGCCCCCACCGAGGCCGCGTTCCTGTCGGTCAGGGTCGGCGGCCTGTTCGAGGGGATGGACCCGTTCGCGCTGGAGCTCACCAGCGCGGTGATGCTGATCGTCCACCTCGCGATCGTCGGCTGGTTCCTGTTGTTCACGCTCAACTCGAAGCACCTGCACATCGCCACGATCCCGTTCCAGGAACTGTTCGCCCGCCAGCCCAAGGCGCTGGGCAAGCTGCGGACCGAACTGATCGACATGGAGAACATGGACGAGGACAC
>JAGXST010000099.1 GCA_018335555.1 Actinomycetota bacterium
CTTCGGCGGGCCTCCCGCGTGTCAGCGCCGGGCGTCGAGGCGGGCCATCAGCATGCGGGCACACTCGGCGACCGACCCGGCCATCGACGGATACACCGTGATGGTCTGGGCGAGCTGCGCCACGGTGAGCCGGTTCTGGACCGCCACGGCCAACGGCTGGATCAGGTCGCTGGCGCGCATCGACACGACCACACCGCCGACCACCGTGCCCGACCCGACCTGGGCGTGGACCTTGACGAACCCGTCGATCCCGTCGGTCATCTTCGCCCGTGGGTTGCCACGGAAGTCGAGCCGCGCCGTCTCGACCGGGATGCCGGCGGCCGTGGCGTCCTCGGCGGACAGGCCGACGGTCGCGACCTCCGGGTCGGTGAAGATCGTCGCGGCGACCGAGTCCCAGCGGATCGGCTGCACGGCCTGACCGAGCGCGTGCCACATCGCGGTGCGGCCCTGCATGGCGGCGACCGATGCCAGCATCACGTGGCCCGTCACGTCGCCCGCGGCGTAGAGCCAGCGGCAGTCGGTGCGGCTGACGGTGTCGACCTCGACGCCTCCCCAGTCGTTGACCACCGCACCGACCTTCTCGAGTCCGATGCCGTCCGAACTCGGGACCTGGCCGACGGTGAACAGCGCGTGGCTGCCGACGACCTCGCCACCGTCCTTGAGCCCGACGACGACCTCGTCGCCACGGCGCTCACACGACACCGCCCGGGCGTTGCGGAGGATGGTCATGCCGCGGCGCTCGAACACGTCCTCGATGACGGCGGCTGCATCAGGGTCTTCGGTCGGCAGGATCAGGTCACGTGAACTGACGAGGGTGACCTGCGACCCGAAGCGACGGAACGCATGGGCGAATTCGGCACCGGTCGCGCCGGAACCCACCACGACCAGGTGCTCGGGCACCTCGGGTAGCCCGTAGACCTGCTGGCCCACCAGGATCCGTTCACCGTCCGGTTCGAAGAAGGGCAGTATCCGCGCGGTCGAGCCCGTGGCGACGAGCACGTAGTCGGCGGGCAGGACCTGCTCGTCGCCGGTTTCGTCGGTCACGGCGACCTCGTGGTAGCCCGCGACCCGGCCACGGCCACGCAGCAGCCGGACGCCCGCGGCGCCGACCTTCGTCTCGATGTCGCGCGACTGGTTCGCGCCGAGTTCGAGCACCCGGTGGGCGACCTTGGGGAAGTCGATGAAGGTGCGGTCGACCATGCGCCCCTCGGCGAGGTGCACGCCCATCCCCTCGGCGAGGTGCATCCAGCCCATGGCCTCGGCCGCGACGATCAGCGCCTTGGAGGGCACGCAGTCCCACAACACGCAGTTGCCGCCGAGTCCCTCGTCGCTGACGACCGTCACGTCGGCGCCCAGTTCGGCGGCCACCAGCGCGGCCTCGTAGCCGGCCGGTCCGCCGCCGAGGATGACGATGCGTTGACTGCTCACGGTGGGGCCTCGGACGGTGCGCGGGGACGGTTGCCTCTCCCGCGACCCTACCCGCGTGTCGGGTCCGGGCGTCCGCCCGCCCGTCCGCGCCCGAGCCGGGGCCCTCGGAGCTCTGCGCTAGAACTTCTCGCTCGGGACATAGGCCCCGTACTCGTCGCGGAGCACGTCGCAGACCTCCTGGAGGGTGGCACGACGGCGCAGTGCCTCGCGCATGGGCGGCAGCAGGTTGTCGTCGCCCTTTGCGGCCCGCCGCACCTCGTCGAGCGCGGTGTCGACCCCGGACTGGTCGCGCTGCGACTTCACCTGGTCGATCCGGGCGATCTGCCCCTCCCGGATCGCCTCGTCGATGCGCTGCAGGTCCGGCGAGATCTCGTCGTCGGTGCGGTAGCGGTTGACGCCGACCACGACCTGTCGTTCGGCGTCGATGTCCTTGGCGAGCTCGTAGGCCGCCCGCTCGATCTCGCCCTTCTGGAAGCCCTGTTCGATCGCCGCCACGGCGCCGCCCATCTCGTCGATCTGGTCGAGGTACGTGCGCGCGTCGGCCTCGATCCGATCGGTCATCGACTCGATCAGGTACGAGCCGGCGAGCGGGTCCACGCTGGCCGGGACGTCGGTCTCGTGGGCGATCACCTGTTGGGTGCGCAGGGCGAGCCGGGCGGACTTCTCGGTCGGCAGGGCGAGCGCCTCGTCGAAGCTGTTGGTGTGCAGGGACTGGGTACCGCCGAGCGTGGCCGCCAGTGCCTGGATGGCGACGCGCACGAGGTTGACCTCGGGCTGCTGGGCGGTGAGTTGGACCCCGGCGGTCTGGGTGTGGAAGCGCAGCATCTGCGACTTCGGGTCCTTGGCCCCGAACTGCTCGCGCATGATCGACGCCCACAGTCGTCGGGCGGCGCGGAACTTGGCCACCTCCTCGAGCAGCGTCGAGCGCGCCACGAAGAAGAACGACAACCGGGGTGCGAACGCGTCGACGTCGAGCCCGGCGTCGACGGCGGCCTGCACGTAGGCGATGCCGTCGGCCAGCGTGAAGGCGATCTCCTGCACCGGCGTGGCCCCCGCCTCGCCCATGTGGTAGCCCGAGATCGAGATCGTGTTGAAGTTGGGCAGGTGTTCGGCGCAGTAGCCGAAGGTGTCGGCGATGATCCGCAGCGAAGGGGCAGGCGGGTAGATGTAGGTGCCGCGGGCGATGTACTCCTTGAGCACGTCGTTCTGGATCGTGCCGCGCAGCTTCGTCGGCTCGACGCCCTGCTCCTCGCCGGCGATCTGGTACATTAGCAACAGCAGGGCCGCCGGCGCGTTGATCGTCATCGACGTCGACACCTGGTCGAGCGGGATGCCGTCGAACAGCGCCTTGACGTCCTCGACCGTGTCGATCGCGACGCCGACCTTGCCGACCTCGCCGTCGGCGATCTCGGCCGACGAGTCGTAACCCATCTGCGTCGGCAGGTCGAAGGCGACCGACAACCCGGTTGTGCCCTGATCGAGCAGGTACTTGTAGCGGCGGTTGGACTCCTCGGCGGTGGACATCCCGGCGTACTGGCGCATCGTCCACAGCCGGCCGCGGTACATCGTCGGGTAGACGCCGCGGGTGAAGGGGTACTCCCCCGGCGTTCCGAGCTGTTCCTCGGCGTCGAACCCGTCGAGATGGCCGGGCCCGTAGACCGGATCGATCCCGAACCCGCTGACCGTCGTCGGTTCGTTGTCTGCCATCGCCGCACCTCGCCGTCCGGTTCGTCGACCGCAGGCTACGCGGGCCGCCTCCCCGCGACCGAACCCGGGTGCCCGGGTGCTCTTCACCGCCGCTGCAGGCGGCCGACAGACCATGTACCCCTGCGGATCGCAAGGCTTGTCCGAGGTCGCCCTTGCCCACCAATCTTCGCGTGCGCGCATTCGTCGCGGTCCTGGTGACCGCGGCCCTTGGCGTGCTCGTCGTCACCACCGCCACCACGGACCTACCGCCGCTCGACGAGTGGATCTGGGCCGCGCTGGTGTTCGGGCTGCTGTTCGCGCTCGCCGAGTACTACCCGATCCCCCTGCTCGGCCGAAGCGGTGCCAACGCGTTCACCATGACGGCGGTGCCCGGGTTCGCACTGCTGCTCACCACCCCGCTGCCCGTGACGGTCGGCCTGGTCGGCGTCGCGGTGTGTCTCGCGGGTCGCCTTTCCGGGCGAGGGCGGTCGACCATCCGGACCGCCTTCAACGCGGCGCTCTCGTCACTCGCGTTCGGGCTCGGTGCTCTCATCCTCGCCCTGGTCGTCGATCTCCCGGCCACCGAGATCGGGCTGGAGACGGTCGCGGCCGTCCTCGCCGCGGGCACGGTCACCCTGTCGCTCACGGCGGTGCTGACGGCCGCGGTGATCGCGCTGGACCAGGGGGCCGCCTTCCGGCGCGTCCTGCGCGACGGCGTCGCACTCAACGACCTCGGGACCCACTTCCTGTTGCTCTCGTTGGCTCCGATGGTGGTCGTGATCTGGAACTACGACCGCGGCCTGGTTCCGGTGATCGTGGTCGTGATGATCGCGGTCCACCGTGCCAGCCGCGAAGGCATCGCGGCCCGCACGTTCGCGCTCAACGATCCACTGACCGGACTGCCCAACCGACGGGCACTCGATGAACGCGTCGCCCAACTGTTGCGCCGTGGGGACGAGCAGGGCTGCCTGTCGCTGCTGCTGGTCAACCTCGACCGGTTCGGGATGATCAACGACAAACTCGGACGTCCCTTCGGCGACCGACTGCTGCGCCTGGTCGGGCGGCGACTCGATGCCATGGCCCACGTCGACACCGTGGCACATCTGGGCGGGGACAGCTTCGCCGTCCTGGTCCGCCGCCACGACGCCGACGGCGTCCGGGCCGTGGCCGTCCAACTGCTGGAAGCCGTCGGCGAGCCCTACGTCCTCGACGGTGTCCCGGTGCAGGTCGACGCCAGCGTCGGCGTGGCCAGCGCACCGGCGGACGGTTCGGACGCGGCGGCGCTGTTGCTCGTCGCGGACACGCAGTTGACCACCGCGAAGCGGCTCGGTGCTGCGCCCCACATCCACCTCAGCGGGGGCCACGCGTCCGCCGCGCAGCCGGGCCGGCTGTCGGTGCTCGGCGAGTTCGAGGACGCGCTGGCGGGCGACCAGCTCCGCCTCGACTACCAACCCCAGGTGGATCTCGGTGACGGCGCCGTGGTCGGGCTCGAGGCACTGCTGCGCTGGCGTCACCCGCAACACGGCGAGATCGCACCCGGGGTCTTCGTCGGGGCGTTGGAGCACACCGACCTGATGCCGACCCTGACCCGGTTCGTGATCGACCGGGCGGTCGCGGACCTGGCCGCCCTCCGCCGGCAGGGCTACGTCGGCACGATGTCGGTCAACATCTCGGCCCGTGACCTGCACAACCGGCGTTTCGCCGACGAGGTCGCGGACGTGCTCGCCCGCCACGGCATCCCCGGCGACCGGCTGACCGTCGAGCTGACCGAGAGCACCTTCGTGACCGACCAGGAACGCGCCCGGCACGTCATGCACGAGCTGGCCGAACTGCAGGTCGGACGCTCGCTCGACGACTTCGGAACCGGGTACTCGTCGCTGTCGGCCCTGGCCGGCATTCCACTGACCGAACTCAAGATCGACCGGGCGTTCATCGTCGGCCTGCAGCACGGCGCCTCGGGCATGTCGATCCTGCAGGCCATCCTCGACCTCGCGGAGCGACTCGAGCTGACCTCGGTCGCCGAAGGCGTCGAGTCGCCCGGGGAGCGACAGGCGCTGCAGCGGCTCGGCTGCCAGGTCGTGCAGGGCTACCTCATCGCCCGGCCGATGGGTCGCGAGGCCGTCCCCGGCTGGCTCGCGGCCAACGACCCCGCACGGTCCGCGACCCGCACCGCCGGCTGACAGCAGTGGACCCCGCCGAGGCGGGGCCCACGCTGCGTCACGTCCGCGCTCAGGCGCTGCGGCGCGTCTTCATCAGGCCCTTGCGGTAGTCCTTGTTCATCATGGCGATGAAGTCGATGGAGATCCCCTTGGGGCAGGCCGCCTCGCACTCACCCATGTTGGTGCACGAGCCGAAGAACTCCTCCATGGTGTCGACCATGGCGACCGCGCGCTCGTAGCGCTCGGGCTGCCCCTGGGGCAACACGCTCAGGTGCTGCATCTTGGCCGAGGTGAACAACTGGGCCGCACCGTTGGGGCAGGCAGCGACACAGGCACCGCAGGCGATGCACGCGGCGGCGTCCATCGAGGTGTCGGCGACCTCCTTCGGCACCGGGATCAGGTTGCCGTCGGGCGCCGATCCGGTGTCGACCGAGATGTAGCCGCCCGCCTCGACGATGCGGTCGAACGCCGAACGGTCGACGACGAGGTCCTTGATGATCGGGAACCCGGCGGCGCGCCAGGGTTCGATGACGATCTCGTCGCCGTCGGCGAACTTGCGCATGTGCAACTGGCAGGTCGCGGTCGCGCGCTCGGGCCCGTGGGCCTGGCCGTTGATCATCAGCCCGCAGGTGCCGCAGATCCCCTCGCGACAGTCGTGGGCGAACTCGATCGGCTCCTCGCCGGACTCGATGAGCGACTCGTTGACGTGGTCGAGCATCTCGAGGAAGGACGCGTCCTCGCTGACGTCGGTGGCCTGGTAGGTCTCGAACCGACCCGGTGCGTCCGGACCGGCCTGCCGCCAGACCCGCAGGGTGAGGTTCACTTGTAGCTCCTCTGGCTGAGCGCGACGTTGTCGAACGTGAGTTGTTCCTTGTGCAGGGCCGGATCGGTCCCGAGCCCCTGCCACTGCCAGGCGCCGACGAACGCGAAGTTGTCGTCGTCACGCAACGCCTCGCCCTCCTCGGTCTGGGACTCCTCGCGGAAGTGGCCGCCGCACGACTCCTCGCGCATCAGCGCGTCGCGGCACATCAACTCCGAAAGTTCGAAGAAGTCGGCGACCCGGCCGGCCTTCTCGAGCGAGGAGTTGAGGCTGCTGCCCGAGCCCGGGACGCGGACGTTGGTGTGGAACTCCTCACGCAGCGCCGGGATCTCGGACAGCGCCTTTTCGAGGCCGGCCCGGTTGCGCGCCATGCCGCAGTGGTCCCACATGATCTTGCCGAGTTCGCGGTGGTACCAGTCGACCGAGCGGGTGCCGTTGGTCTTGAGGAACTTGTCGGTCTGTTCGCGCACGGCCTGCTCGGCCATCGCGAACTCGGACGCCGAGGTGTCGACCTTGGACTGGCCGAGCATCGGGGCCAGGTAGTCGCCGATCGTGTAGGGCAGCACGAAGTAGCCGTCGGCGAGGCCCTGCATCAGCGCCGAGGCGCCGAGGCGGTTGGCGCCGTGGTCGGAGAAGTTGGCCTCACCGATCGCGAACAGGCCCGGGATGGTGGTCTGCAGGTGGTAGTCCACCCACAGTCCCCCCATCGTGTAGTGCGGCGCGGGGTAGATGCGCATCGGGGAGGTGAAGGGGTCCTCGCCGGTGATGCGCTCGTACATCTCGAACAGGTTGTCGTACTTGTCGTCGACGGCCTGCTTGCCGACGCGAGAGATGGCGTCGGCGAAGTCGAGGTAGACGCCGTTCTTGAGCGGTCCGACGCCCTTGCCCGCGTCGACGACCTCCTTGGCGTTGCGCGACGCGACGTCGCGCGGCACCAGGTTGCCGAAGGCGGGGTACTTGCGCTCGAGGAAGTAGTCGCGGTCCGCCTCGGGGATGTCGGCGGCGGCACGGGTCTCGTCGGGGTCGTTGGGCACCCAGATGCGGCCGTCGTTGCGCAGCGACTCGGACATCAGGGTCAGCTTGGACTGGAACTCGTCCGACGAGGGAATGGCGGTCGGGTGGATCTGGGTGAAGCAGGGGTTGGCGAAGTAGGCGCCCTTGCGGTGCGCACGCCAGGCGGCGGTGACGTTGGACGCCATCGCGTTGGTCGACAGGTAGAACGCGTTGGCGTAGCCACCGGTGCCGAGCACCACGGCGTGGGCCGAGTGCGAGGTGATCTCGCCGGTGACGAGGTCACGGACCACGATTCCCGACGCCTTGCCGTCCACGACGACCAGTTCGAGCATCTCGGACTGCGTGATCAACTCGACCGTGCCGGCCGCGACCTGGCGAGCGAGAGCCTGGTAGGCGCCCAGCAGCAGTTGCTGGCCGGTCTGGCCACGCGCGTAGAAGGTGCGTCGGACCTGGGCGCCACCGAACGAGCGGTTGTCGAGGAAGCCGCCGTACTCGCGGGCGAACGGCACACCCTGTGCGACGCACTGGTCGATGATGTTGTTCGACACCTCGGCCAGCCGGTAGACGTTGGCCTCGCGCGAGCGGTAGTCGCCGCCCTTGACGGTGTCGTAGAACAGCCGCCAGACCGAGTCGCCTTCTCCGTGGTAGTCCTTGGCGGCGTTGATGCCGCCCTGCGCCGCGATCGAGTGGGCGCGCCGCGGGGAGTCGTGGAAGGTGAACACCTTCACCCGATAGCCGAGCTCACCGAGCGTGGCCGCGGCCGAGGCGCCGGCCAGACCGGTCCCGACGATGATGATCTCGAACTTGCGCTTGTTGTTCGGGTTCACCAGCTTCATGTTGAACTTGTGGTCGCGCCACATGTCCTGCAGCGGTGCGTCGGGGATCTTCGAGTCGAGCGTCATCGATGCTGCCTTTGTCCCGCGAGTGGTGTCGTGGTCGTGGCGGTCGGCTGGCTAGCCGACCAACCCGAACTGCACGGCCAGCGGGAACGAGACGTTCCCTCCGATCACGATCACGGCGAAGCCGACGGCGAACGCCCGCCGCCAGTGGTTGAACTTGCGGTTGTTCCAGCCCATCGACTGGAACAGGCTCCACGCACCGTGGTAGATGTGGATGCCCAGTGCGAGGTTCGCGATCACGTAGAACGCTGCGACCAGGGGCTGCTCGAAGCTGGCGACCAGCTTCTCGAACGGGGTCGAGCCGGCCGCCGCCGGGTTCGTCCAGCCCAGGGTCAGGTCGGCGATGTGGTAGAGCAGGAACAGCAGCACGATCACGCCGGTCCAGCGCATCGTGCGGGCCGCGAAGTCGGCCGCGACGTACTCGCGGCGGGCCTGGTAGCGCTCCGGGCGGGCGTTGCGGTTCATCACCGTCAGTTGGTAGGCGGCCATGATGTGGAGGAACAGCGTCACGATCAGCAGGATGCGCATCAGCCACAATGCGCCCTCCTCCGGCACGATCGGCACCAGCAGACCGGTGCGGAGGAACTCGGCGTACTTGTTGAAGTCCGCGGCGCCCGTGTAGATCTTGAGGTTGCCGACCATGTGGGCGAAGATGTAGCCCAGCCACACGATGCCCGTGATGGCCATGACGTACTTCTTGCCGACCGCAGAGCCGTACAGCTCGAGCAGGAACGGCCTGCGGGTCCTGCCCCCACCAGGACTCGGCGGTGATCCTTCGGTGACTCCGGTGACCTTGGTCGCCATCGCGTTGCTCTCTCCTGCCCAGGCACGTCCGCCAGTGCCCCGACGTTAGCACCGTGCCCGGACGGCCCCTTCCTCGGGCCCCGGACCTCAGCCGTCCGCGCCGAACAACCGGCCCAGGATCTGGCCGACACGCCCTGACCCGCCCTGGGCGAGTTCGCCACGGGCCGTCTCCGGCAGGGCGTCGGGGTCACGGTCCGCGACCGCCCGCAGGACGTCGCGCGTCGACGGGTTGACCAGGGCGAGATCGCCGATGCGCACGGTCGGGACGGTCTCGTTGCCGTCGGCGACCGAACGCACGAACGCGGCCGCGTCCTCGTCCTCCCAGATGTCGACCCGGTCGAAGGCGAGGCCCGTTCGTTCCAGGCCGCGCAGCAGCGAACTGCAGAACATGCAGCCGGGGCGCCAGAAGACGGTGACGGCCGCGTCGGCCGGGGGCACCGTGTCGTCCTCGAAGCGGTGCAGATCGTCGGTCATGGCCGGCCTTCCTCGACCCTCACGGTACGTGCGATCGCCTCGATCAGCACGTCGGGACGTTCGCGGTGGATGCTGTGCCCGCAGCCCACCACCGTCTGCGCGCTCACCGACGGCGAGGTGAGTCCCTGGGCGAGCGCCGGCGGCAGCAGGCCGCCCCGTGCCGGGTCAGCCGCCAACAGGTGGACCCGCGCCTGCCAGTGGCTGGCCGCAGCGGTGACATCCCACGGGTCGTTGTCCTCGAACACCGCGTCGACCACGTCGGGCGTGACACGTCGCGCCGCCAGCACCTTGCGCGCCACGTCGCGGGGGTGCCATGCCGGGTTGGCCGCGGCGACGGCGGCGGGGTCGAGATCGCCGACCTGGCGCCGCTGCTCCGCCCAGGCGGCGCGGCGCTGGTCCGTGTCGAGGCGCAGGACCGGGTCAACGAGCACCGCATGCCGAGTAGCGCCGGGGTCGGCCAGCATCCACGCAGCGACGGCACCGCCCAGGGAGTGGCCGACGACGAGGTCCCAGCCGTCACCGAGCAGGGCCACGTCGGCGGCCATGGCCGCGATCGAGTGGTCGGCGGCGGGCGGGCTGGCACCGTGACTGCGCAGGTCGGGTGCGAGCACGAGCCAGCCCTCGTCCGCCAGCGTCGACGCCAGCCGCCACCAACCGGTGCCGTCGGAACCCAGGCCGTGCAGGAGCAGCGCACGCCGCTCACCGAGCGGGTTCCACAGGTTGGTGTTCAGCCGGACCGCCGCGGGACGCATCGTCACGTCAGGCCTGGCCCGGGGGCAGCAGACCCATGGCCTGCTTCGCACGTTCGAGCGTGGGCGCGGCGATCTCGCGCGCCCGTTCGGCACCGCGGGCGAGCAGGGCGGCCACCTCGCCGCGGTCGCCCTCGAGTTCCCGGTAACGGTCCTGGAACGGGCGCAAGCGTTCGACGACGGCGTCGGCGACCGCCTGCTTGAACGGGCCGTACCCACCACCGTCGTACTCGGCGGCGAGCGTCTCGACCTGCGTGCCGGTGACCCCCGAGAAGATCTCGAGCAGGTTCGACACCCCCGGCTTCTCGGCCCGGTCGTGGCGGATGTCGGCGGCCGAGTCGGTGACCGCGCTCTTGAACTTCTTCTCGATCTGCTGGGGGGCGTCGAGCAGGCGGATGATGCCCTTCTCGCTCGACTGCGACTTCGACATCTTTCGGGTGGGGTCCTGCAGGTCCATCACCCGCGACCCGGCCTGTGGGTGCACGGCCTTCGGCAGCGTGAAGACCTCACCGAACCGGTGGTTGAACCGCTGGCCGATGTCGCGGGCCAACTCGATGTGGTGGCGCTGGTCCTCGCCGACCGGGACCTCGTCGGCGTGGTAGAGCAGGATGTCGGCCGTCTGCAGCACCGGGTAGTCGAACAGCCCGACGCTGACCGACTCGCCGCGCCCCTCCGACTTCTCCTTGAACTGCGGCTGCTTGCGCAGTTCACCGAACCCGGCGACGCAGTTGAACAGCCACGTGCACTCGGTGTGTTCGGGCACGTGTGACTGGACGAACAGGATCGAGCGTTCGGGGTCGACGCCGACCGCGAGCATCCCCGTGGCCAACTCGACGGTCCGTGCCCGCAGCGTCTCGGGCTCGTGCTCGGCCGGCGACGTCATCGCGTGCAGATCGACGACGCAGTAGATGCACTCCGCCCGCTCCTGCATGGCCACCCAGTTGACCCAGGCACCGAGCAGGTTGCCGAGGTGGGGTTCACCGCTGGGCTGCATGCCGGAGAAGACACGGGTCACGGGCGTGGTCCTGGTCGCGAAGGCGGGGAACGGGCGAGCACCGAAGGTAGCGTTGCCGAGGACGCTGACGACACCCATGCCGAGGCGACGTCGAGGAGGCCGGATGTCGCGCATCACGTTGCCGCCGCTGGTCGATGGGGACCTGCGATTGCGGCCGCCGAGCGACGTGGACGTGACGGCGATCACGGCGGCCTGCCAGGACCCCGTGATCCAGCGCTTCACCCGGGTGCCGTCGCCCTACACGACCGACGACGCCCGAGCGTTCGTTCGCTTCTGCAACGACGGCCTCGCCCGGGGCTCGGGCGTCCACCTGCTCGCGGTCGACCCCGACGACGACCGCCTGCTCGGCGCGATCGGACTCGGCATCGACCGCACCGACCACAGCGGCGAGCTCGGCTACTGGGTCGCGCCCGACGAGCGGGGCCGCCGCGTCGCCCTGCGCGGCTGCCGGCTGCTGCTGACCGTCGCGTTCGGTCCGCTCGAGCTCGCCTACGTCGGCCTCCACGCTGCCGCCACCAACACGGCGTCGAACGCCCTGGCGCGTCGCCTGGGATTCACCCACGAGGGGACCCTGCGCTCGGCGATGCTCGACGGGCCGTCAGGCGACCGGACGGCACCGCGGTGCGATGCCAACGTCTGGGGACTGCTGCCGGGCGAGTGGCAGTGAGCGGCGCGACGAGTGCCCCTGACAGGAGCGCAGCCACCACGGCGTGGCTCGACGCACTGTGCGATTGGACCGGCGCGAGCCGATGGGCACTCGCTCAGCAACGGCAAGAGCGCTGGCACGTGAGGTCGAGAGCCAACTCGCTGCGTGACGGGGCCCTGGCCCAGGTCGCCGAGGAGATCCTCGGCGCGGCCGCGCCTGCACCGCGGCTGTTCGCGGTCGACGATCTCGGCGACTCCGGCGCTC
This sequence comes from Actinomycetota bacterium, assembly GCA_018335555.1. GTDB lineage: Bacteria > Actinomycetota > Nitriliruptoria > Nitriliruptorales > Nitriliruptoraceae > Egicoccus. The sequence continues at coordinate 11,959 of JAGXST010000099.1, forward strand.
GGTTGCAGGCCGCCGGAGTCTCGCGCCTGCTGGCGCTGCCCGCCGGCGGTGGGGCCTGGCTGTTCCTCGAGTCGCCCGACCTCGAGAGCGCGCTCGACCTCGTCCAGGTCAGCACCGAGTGGCCTCGTCTCGACATCGCCGCGCTGCTCGCGGCCGAGGACGTCGCCGCGGACATGCAGGACCTGATCGCGTGGTGGTTGGCCGACGAGCGTGCGACGGTCCGCATGCGCACCAGCCGGGGTTCGTTGCTCGCCAACCAGTTGCACATGGCGATCGAGGCCCTGCAGACCACCGGTGACGAGTCACGCCGCAACGCGCTGCTGCGCGAACGCGCCCGCATCGCCTCGGTGATCCACGAGGGGATCACGCAGGTGCTCACCAACGTCGCCATCCAGCTCGAGGTGCTGGGACACCACGCCGACGAGCCTGCGGCGGTACGCAACATGGTCGGTGCCAGCCGCTCCGCCGTCCTGCAGGCCCTCGAGTCGTTGCGAACGGCCATCCTCGACCTGACGCCGCCGTCCGAGGAGTGGACCGACCTCGTCGTCGGTCTCCAAGGCTTCGTGGTCGACTTCGCCGCCCAGTGGGGCATCGAGTGCCGCCTCGAGATCCTCGGTACGCCGCGCGAGATCGCGAGCGAGGTGGTGTCGCTGGCATTCGGGTTCGTGCAGGAAGGTCTCACCAACGTGCGCAAGCATGCCAGGATCGAACACGCGGATGTCCAACTGTCGTTCGGACCCGGCGTCGTCTCGATCGAGGTCCGCGACGCCGGGGGCGGCCTGTCGGAGGCTGACGTGGACCACACGGACCTGCGTCGACACCAGGGACTGGCCATCCTGGCCTCCCGCATCCGACTGCTCAACGGGCGCTTCCACGTCGAGTCACCGGCCGAGGGCGGCGTCTGCGTCCGCATGGTCGTGCCCGCATGAGCGCGATCCGGGTGATGCTCGTCGACGACCACGAGATGGTCCGTCAGGGCCTGCGACTGCTGCTCGAGAGCGTCCTGCACTACGAGGTCGTGGAGGCGTCATCGGGACCGCACGCCCTGGCCCTGCTCACCGAGACGACCGTCGACGCGGTGTTGCTCGACGCCCGCATGCCGGAGCACGACGGCATCTGGACCCTGCAGCGCATCCGGGCCGAACGACCGGAACTCCCCGTGCTGATGCTCTCGACCTACGACACCGCCGACTACGTCGAGGGTGCCCTCGACAACGGCGCCGCCGGCTATCTGTTGAAGGATGCCAGCAGCCAGCAGGTCGGGGAGGCCGTGGCGACCGCGCTGGAGGGACGCGGGGTCTACCTGCACCCCCAGGTCGCCCAGCGGCTCCTCGGCCGCCGCGGGGGCTCGCCCGGCCACACGATTCCGCTCTCCACGCGCGAGCAGGAGATCCTCGAACTGCTCGTCGGTGGGCGGTCGACCGAGGACATCGGCCTGGCGCTCCACCTGGCCACGGCGACGGTGAAGAGCCACCTGACCTCGATCTTCCGCAAGCTGCGCGTCACCAACCGCACGCAGGCCGTCGCGAAGGCGCTGCAGGACGGACTGGTGCGAGGGGGCCGCTGACCGGGCCACGACGGCGTGGGCACAACGGGCTACGACCCGGGTCGCATGGACTACCGACCGACGCCGGATGGTGCAGAACGGCCGATCGCGTAGCGTTGGCAACGTGAAGTTCGGGGCCCCTGTCAACCTCCGCATCGCCGTGGCCGATTCGGTGACGGCTGCGAGAACATCGCTGCGGCAGGTCGTCGAGGGTCCGTTGGGGTGGCAGGTCGTCGGTGAAGCGGCCGACGGGTTCGAGGCCGTACGGGTTGCCCGCGCAACCGCGGCCGACGTTCTGCTCGTGGAGTGCACCATCGGAGGACTACCGCTGAGCGACATCCGGGCCCTGCTGGCGTCGAGCCACACCGTGGTGGTCGGCCTGCTCGACCGTCCCGAGCAGCACGCGGCGCAGACCGGACCATCGACGCTCAAGACGGTCCCAGCCGACGCCCTGCGCACCCGGATCCTCGCCGCGGTGGAGGAGCGGTGGCACCTCGGCGGGGTGGTCGGGACATGAGCGAGGTCGCCTCGGTCGGGCCGGCCGACGAGCCGACCACGCGGCCCCGCCGCGTCGAACTCGCCAAGCAGGGCCGCGGTCGCCGTCGTGCGCGTCCCTCGCCGGCCGAGCCCACGGCCGTGAGCGCGGGCAACGTGGGATTCGTGGCCGGCCTGCTCGGGTTCCTCGAGGACCCGGTTGCGCCCGCACGCCAGGACACGCGGCCCGAACCGAACGACGCGACGGCCCCGTCGGCGCCCGCGGTTGCGATCGAGTCCCCGTCCTCCGAACCACCGGCCGTCCCCCCTCCGCCGGCGCGCCCGGACGGGACCGACGGCATCGACGCACCGGCGGCGGTCGTTGAACCGGTGTGGGACTGGGCTGCACGGGGCGAGGACGTGGATCCGCGTCCGGACGACCCGCCGGGCAGGCAGCCGACCGCGCCCGACCACGACCTCGTCCTCGAGTTGACCTCGTTCGATCCACAACGCCGCCGCGACGCGCTGCGGCGCATGCTCGGCGAGAGGCTGACCGGCGCCACCGCCACGGCTGCCGCGGTGGCGCTGCGCGACCCCGAGCCGGACATCCGGCATCTCGCGCTGCAACTGTTCGAGCACGCCCCTCAACTCCTACCGCTCGACTCCCTCGAAGCACTCGCCTTCGACACCGACGCGGCCGTGCGCCTGCGAGCCGCGGCGCTCGCGGGGCGGATCGACGATCCCGACGTCGTCCTACACCTGGCCGACCGACTGCTCACCGAGCGTGACGACGCCGTGCTCGAAACGGTGCTGGCCTCGGTCATCGGCGTCAGCCGATCCGTCGGCCTCGGCGAGACACACGTCGACGGCCTGTGCCGCGCGATCGGCCAGGTCGCCGTGAGCCACCTCGGTGCACTGCGGTCCGGTCTGCAGACCCTGGCGGCCAGCCTCGACGCCGGAGACCTGCTCCATCGACTGGGCAGCCACGACCCCGACCTGCGCGCCGGCGCTGCCGTACTCGCCTTCGAGTCCGGAACCGACACGGCCCTGGCTGCCGTCGCCCGGCTGTCGACCGACGGCCACCCCACGGCACGCCGCTATGCGAACGCGGCCGTCGCGGCCAGCCGCGCGCCCGCCGACGTTGCACCGACCACTGCGCCGGCCGGTAGCAGCACCGACCTACCCCAGGCCCGGGGCGAGACCAGACGCTCGGAACGCGCGGCCCCCGGCGAGGCCGAGCTGACCATGCTCCCCGGGCTCGTCGCGGCACTCGGCGATCCCGACCCCGCGATCCGCGACCAGGCGGGCGCCTCCCTGGCTGGCATCGACCGCGACAAGCTGCTCGCGTGGATGTGGACCCAGTCACGGCACGCGGACGCGGCCGAGCTGGAACGACTCATCGACGCAGCCGGTCGCCTCGAGGCGGCCGAGATCGGCGAGCCGCTCGCCCGCGCCGTCCTGCGCGTCCGCAGTGCCGGCGACTCCGTGACGTTGGAACTCGCTGCCCGCTCCTTCGAGCCGTTGGCCACGGTGGCCAGTCGCTGGCAGGGATCGGACAACCCGGCCGACCGTGTGCGGGCGGTCGAGCTGTGGACGGTGCTGGCCTCGGCCGGTCCGGCGCCGCTGCTCGATCTCCTGGACGACTCGAACGCCAACGTCCGACTCGCTGCGGTCGCCGCCGTCGTCGAGACCGGATCCGACGCCCCGACCGTCGAGCGCCTGCTCGACCTGATCGAGCGCGACAGTTCGTTGCGCGTCCGGCAGGCGGCGCTGGCGGCACTGCACGCGTCGAGCCCCGCCGAACGCGTGACCGCCGTTCGGATCGCCCTCTCCACCCCGCATCCCGACTTGCGCCGCGCAAGCCTGGACCTGCTCGGGGGCGAGACGGACGACGAGTTCCACCTGCTCACGGCGGCACTCGCCGATCCCGACGGCGGCGTGGCGCAGCGGGCCGCTGCGGTGCTGATGGAGCGGCCTCGCCCCGAGACGTTGGCGGTGCTGTGGAGTCAGCTGCGCACCGCTTCGGGAGCGAGCCGGGTGCTCCTGCTCGACGTCCTGCGCAACCTCGACGCGGCGGCGTTGCGGCGGCTGGGCACGCAGGCAGCCTCCCATCCGGATCCCGGCGAACGCATCGTCGGCGTCACGGCCCTTGCCGCGCTCGGCGACGAGCGGGAAGTGTCCCGCCTCGTGGACGCGCTGGGCGACCCGACGCCGGCCGTCCGCCTCGCCGCGCTCGAGGCGCTGGGCTCTCACGCCGGCGTGACCGCGCTGGCGCCCGTGCTCGCCGCCCTGCGCGACCCGGAACCCAGCGTGCGTGCGTCCGCCGTGCGCGTGCTGGCCGACTTCGAGGACGACGCGGCGATCCCGCACGTCGTCGGGGCGCTGGACGACCCCGCACCGCTCGTTCGCGACGCGGTGGTCGAGGTGCTCGGCAGACACGGCTCCCCCCAGGTCGCCGCGCTGCTGCTCGGCCACCTCGACCGACCCGCACACCAGACCACCGTCGCGCAACTGCTCGCCAGGATGGGGCCGGCGGCCACCGAGGCGCTCCTGGCCCGGATACCCGATGCCGACCGTACCCAGCGCATCGTCCTGCTCCAGGCACTGCGTGCCGCCGGGATCACCGACCGCCTCACCGGCGAGCTGCAGGCACCCGCCCCGGACGTGCGCCTGCGGGCGCTCGAGCTGCTGGCACTGCTGCATCACACCGAGGCCGCCGACTCGATCGCGGACCGGCTGACCGATCCCGACGCCCGGGTCCGGGCACTGGCCGCCACGATTCTGGGCGACTTCGGGGACGACCGGGCCATCGACTGTCTGCGGGCCGCGTTCGGCAGCGATCCGGACATGGAGGTGGTCGCGGCCGTCGAACGCGCTTTCCGGCAGTTGGTGACCGATGAATGAGCGCGAGCTGCGTTCGGCCGCGGCAACACCGCGACGCACGCGGGTCCTGCTGACGACCGAGGGCACCTATCCCCACACGATCGGCGGCGTCTCGACGTGGTGCCAGAACCTGGTCGAGTCGCTCGGCGAGATCGACTTCACGGTCTTCGCGCACATGACCAGCCCGTTCGTCCCCGAGGCCTACGAGCGACCCGCCAACGTCGAGCTCGTCGGGGTCCCGATCTGGGGCGTCGAGGAGCCGGCCGAGTTCAACCCCAAGCTGTCCCCCCGCCGGGTCATCGTGCTCTCCGCGATGATGGACGAACCCACCGCACGCCGCTGGTTCTGCCCCCTGCTGCGCGAGATGCTCGAGATGCTGCACTACCCGCAGCGCTTCGACGCCGAGCGCTTCGGGGCCATCGTCGAGTCGATGTACGACTACTTCCGCGACCACGACTACCGCGGGACGTTCCGCACCCGGGCCGTTTGGGAGACCTGCCGCGACACCTGGCTGGAGGCCTGCGGCGTGGATCCCGACGACGACGACCCCGACGCCGATTTCGACCCGGAGGCGAACCCGAACCCGCACGAGATCGTCCGCCGCCTCGGGCAGCTCCGTCGGCCCCAGCCCGCCGACGACGAAGAACTGAAGCGGACACATCGGCTACCGCGGTTGTTCGAGGCGACCGAGGCGATGCGACTCGTCTACCGCCTGCTGACCCCGCTCAACTACGACCTGCCGGAGGCCGACCTCGTCCATGCGACGGCCGCGTCCTTCTGTGGGCTGGCCGGCATCGTCAAGCGGCGTCGGGACGGCACGCCCCTGCTCGTGACCGAGCACGGCGTGTTCATGCGCGAGCAGATGCTCTACCTCGGTCGCGTCCGCTTCCCGTTCCACCTGCGCAAGTTCTTCATCCAGTTCGTTTCCGCCGTCTCTCGCGCCGTGTATCACCACGCCGACCAGGTCAGTCCGGTCTGCGCCTACAACGCCCGCTGGGAGGTGAAGAACGGGGCCCACCCGGACCGGATCCGCGTCATCTACAACGGCGTCGAGGAGGATCGGTTCCGCCCGATGGTGGTCGAACGGCCGGCCGCGCCGACGGTGGTCATGGTCTCGCGCGTCGATGCCCTCAAGGATCTGGAGACGGCACTGCGTGTCGCGGCCCGGGTGCGCGAACGGGTGCCAGAGGTCCGGTTCCTGCACTACGGGCCCGAACCCGACGCCGCCTACGCGACCCGGTGCCGAGAGCTGTGGCGGGAACTAGGACTCGAGACGACCTTCGAGTGGCGTGGCATGACGAACGACGCCGCGGCCGCGTACAACCAGGGCGACGTCGTGCTGCTCACGTCGATCTCCGAGGCGTTCCCGTACACGGTGATCGAGGGCATGATGTGCGGCCGCCCGGTCGTCTCGACCAACGTCGGTGGGGTGCCCGAAGCGATCGGCGAACTCGGAGCCACCGCGAGGATCCGCGATGTCGACGGCCTCGCGCGAGGGGTCGAGTGGCTGCTCCGCCTCGACGCCGGGGACCGCGAACAACTGCAGCGCTCCTGTCGCGAGCGCACCGTGCGCCTGTTCACCCAGGCGGCGTCGATCGCGGAGTACCGCATCGCGTACGACGAGTTGATCCGGCAGGCGCGGATACCGGGGACCACGCCGCTCGTGGCGTCGGCGTCGGCGGCGACGCCGACGGCCGTCCCGCCACCCTTGCCCCTCCCGACCTCGACGGTCGCGACACGGACGCTCGTGCGTGTGCCGGCGACCGCCGACGAGGTCCGCCTCGGCCTCGGCGCGCCACTCCCCGAAGCTCGCCTCGCGGCGGTCGCAGCGGCCGGCGATCACCTCGAGCAGGTCGAGGCCATCCGGCGGCTGACCCAACTGCTGCGCACCGACCCCGACACCCGCGTCCGCCTCGAGGTGGGCGTGGCGCTGCGGACCCTGATCGGACTGCAGCAGGAAGCCGGCTGATGGGCACGACGCTGCCGACCGTCGACGACCTCGCGCACTCGATCTCCAGTGACCTCGGCTGGATACAGGGCCCGTTCGAGGTGGCGGCCCTGCTCGAATCGCAGGGGATCACCGACACCGACGCGCGGGAGCACTACGGGCAGCCGGACGTCTTCGGGCTGGCGGACGAGGTGCTCGCCCGCCAGCGCAACGAGATCGACCTCCACCGGTTGGCGTCCGAGGAGGAGGACCGGCGACTGGTCGACGAACTCGATCGTTACCCGACCGAGACGATGGGGCTGGTGCGCACCATCATCCGTGGCGCCGCCTACGGCATGCCGATGGGGCTGTCCGTCTTCGCCTCGCTGATCCTGCTGTACTCGCTGTGGTCGTACTACTACTTCACGCCGGCCCAGGCGACCGCCATCGGGTTGGGCACCGCCCTGTCCTACTTCATCGCCGGCGGCTTCACGCAGGCGATCGGTCGACGCGGACTGATGTACCTGCGCCAGGGCATGTACCTGATGACGCTCAAGGTGAGCTGGTTCTTCGTCCTCACCGGCATGGTGGTGACCGCCGTCGTCGCGTTCGTGCTGTGGCTCGTGTTCAACCTGTTCACCGTCATCTCGCAGTTCGAGGCCAACCTGGCGGTGCTGTACTTCCTCAGCCTCTCGGTGCTGTGGCTGTGCCTGGCCGTGCTCTACATGCTCGAACAGGAGCTGATGTTCACGGTCGCCGTGGCGATCGGCATCGCCGTGGTCTACGCCCTGCGCGAGTACGTCGGCCTGCCGATGGTCGTCAGCCACCAGATCGGCCTCGCCGCCAGTTCCCTGTTCTCGATGCTGATGTCGGCCGTGCACCTGCTGCGACTGCACCGCCGTCACCGTGACCCGGCGGTGCCGACCTACACCAGGCTGCCCCGCATCGTGATCCTGCTCTCGTCGGTGCGCACCTTCGTCCTGTACGGGTCGCTCTACTTCACGCTGCTGTTCGCCGATCGGCTCCTGGCATGGACCGGCCGGATGGACTTCCGCCAGACCTTCATCTGGTTCCGGGCCGACTACGAGGCCGGCCTCAACTGGGCCCTGATCGGTATGTTGCCTGCCTTCACGGTGCTCGAGATCGTGCTCCAGCGTTTCGGTGGCCAGATGAAGCCGAAACAACTCGCGCACTCGCTCGCCGACCGCCGCGGGTTCTCGTCGTGGTACCTGCGCTTCTACGTGCGTCAGGTCGGTCTCTACCTCGTCGTGGCGGTCGCGGGTGTCGTCGCGGCCTGGTACGGGATGCTGGCGCTCGTGCCTCGCATACCGGAGCTGGCGATCCTCGGCGGCCACGTGACCCGGTTCACGTTCTTCGTCGGCTCGTTCGGCTACCTCGCCATCGGCTTCTCGCTGCTGAACCTGTCGGTGTTCTTCTGGCTGTCGCGGCCGCGTCTGGCCATGCTCTCGTTGCTGCCGGCCATGCTCGGCAACCTCGTCATCGGCTACCTGCTGAGTCGGATCTTCTCCTACCACCTGGCCGTGTTCGGGCTTGCCGCGGGGGGACTGGTGTTCGCCCTCATCTCGACGGTGCTGTGCATGCGGGTGATGTCGAACCTGGACTACTACTACTACTCGGCGTTCTGACGTGGGCCTGCAAGAATTGCTGCAGACACCCCTGGTCACCCTGCTCCGCGTGCTCACCGGGCTCGTCCTCGCCGTGGGCGTCCTCCCGGCATTCGTACTACCGCGCCCGACGTCGGCACGCAGCGGACTCGATGCCGCCGCCGTGAGACTGGTCCGCTGGACTGCGGTCGTACTCGTCGTCAGCCAACTCCTGGCGATCATCCGGCTGTTCCACGTGCTGCCGATCGTGCTGCTGTGCGCCTACGGCCACTGGTACCGGCGGCGCCACGAAGGCAGATTGCGGACGCGCGGCCCGGGCGAGGGGCTCCTCCAGAGACCATGGCTCGCGTTCGCCGACCTGCTGCACCGATTCGAACAGCACGGCATGGCAGTCGTCACGACGGCGTGGGACGGCATCTTGGTGGCCGCGAGACGACACCGCGAACGGCTGGTCGCGCGACGTGTCCTGCCACTGGCGCTCCTGCTGGCCCCGATCGCCGCGATCCTTGCGACCTCGCTGGGGATGCGCGTGGTCCAGGCCTTCCGCTTCCAGACGCTGTCACCGCCCGACGCGTACGTGATCCTGACCTGGGCCAAGTCGTTCGCCGCCAACCAGCCCTTCCCCGACGGCCTGTACCCGCCCGGCCTGCCGGCCCTGGTCGCGTTCGTCGGGAAGACGACACCGGGCGTCGACCTGTACGAGATCGTGCGCTACACGGGGCCGCTCATCGGCATGCTGCTGGTCTTCGGGCTGTTCTACGCCTGCCTGCGACTGACCGGCAACATCGGCGCTGCGCTGGTCGCAGCGGGCACGTTCGGCCTGTTCGGCACCTCCTACTACTGGCACTCGCCCTGGGCGCGCCAGACCGGTCCGCTGCCGCAGGAATTGGGCCTGGCGATCGCGTTGATCGCCCTGCCCTCGGCCGTGCTGGCCGTGACCGAACGCGACCGTGACCACCTGCTCACCACCGCGCTGGCGGCGCTCGCCATCGGGTTGATCCATCCGGCATCGTGCCTGGTCTTCGTCGTGCTCGCGATCGCCGGCGCGATCGGGGCCACCCTCGTCGCGCGGTGCTCGCCAGGGCCGGCCCTGGCCGTGGTCGTTGCTGCCGCGGCCGGCGCCGTCGTCGCCCACCTGTACCTGCCGATCGGCCTGCTGCTCGGCCTGCCGCTGTTCCGAGGACTCGACAGCCCGTTCATCGGGGTCGAGATCGAGCAGGGACGCGACGCGTTCCTGGAGGGGCTGCTCGGCACCTCGGCACTGGGCCACAACCCGTTGAGCCTGCTCGCGCTGGCCGGTGCCGGCCTGGCGCTGGTCGTTGCGTTCGCGCTGTTCGCACGTTCCCGGATCTCCCCCGGGGTCCACCCGTCTGGCGCCCAAGCGTTCGCGGCGTTGGGTGGGCTCGCGGGTATCGCCCTCGCCGCCGTCGCCGCCTACGACGTCCGCTGGATCCCGCTGCCGACGAACGTGACCGGCTCGATCGGAGGCCTGGTCGGCATCGCCCTCGCGCTCGGCCTCGGGGCCGGCTTCGCCGCCCTCACCCCACTCTGGCTCGCCCGCCGCGGTGCGATGGTCCGCGCCACGGCGTTGGTCACGGCCGCGGCGCTGTCGATCGGGGGCTTCGGTCTGGCCTTCGAGTCCGGCCCACGGGGCCGTGAGCCGAGCGAGTACGAGTCCACGGCAGCGGTCACCCGTGACATCATGAAGAACCAGGACGCCTACAGCTACACGGTCGTCGGCACACCACAACAGCGGCAGGCGATCCAGGGGGTCGGCGCCTTCATCGAACTGTGGGTGTTCGCCCGCGACGTGACGGTCCGGGATGCCCGGGACCCGGGCTTCGTCGTCCCCGACCTGTCGTCGCTCATGTTCGCCCGCGACCTCGGCGAGAGTCTCCCGATCCCGACCGCAGACATCTACGTGTTCGTCGAGAAGCAGCCGTTCCCGGTCACGGCCCGGACGGCCACGGGACCGACCGAGGAGTACTACTTCGACCCGGCCAAGCGTGGCCGCATCATGGCGACCGTCTACGCGTGGGCGGAGTACTACCGCCACTACCACACCGACATGGACATCCACCACGAGGACGAGCACATCGTCGTCTACCGGATCCGCCGCCGCCCGAACACGGTGGCCGCCGCCGCTTCCCCGCAGTTCAAGGACTACACGTGGGAACCCGGTGTGCTGTTCAACGGTGGCCCTGCGTCGCCGGCCGAGGTGGAGATTCCATGGCGCATGTGATCCCCGGCTGGCGGCGCGGGCGGCGCCGCATCAGCGCCATCAGCCTGTTGCTGGTCCTCAGCGTCCTTCTCGGTGGGTGTCGGCCCTCCGGGGAGCGGCGCCTGGTCAGCCTGCGTGAGGGCGAGTTCAGCGGTGGCGAGGTCGCCGGGCAGCTGCTCTACGTCGAGACACGCGGCGTGCGGCAGTCGGCGCTGTTCGTCCACGACCTCGACCGGGACGAGCGGCAGCGGCTGACGCTACCGCCGGGCTACGCGAACTCGCCCGCGTGGTCCCCCGATGGCCGTCACGTCGCCTTCTCCCTGACCGGGGCCGACGGCTTCTCGCACCTGTGGGTGGTCCCCGTCGCGGGCGGCCGTGCCCGGCAGATCACCGACGGCGAGGTGGTCGACGACCATCCGCGATGGTCACCCGACGGCGAGAAGCTGGTGTTCACCTCGATCCGGGACGGCGACTACGACTGGCGGCTGTTCACGGTCGCCGTCGACGACCCGGAGCCACCACGGCCGGTCGGCAGCACCGACGGTCACAGCGTCTTCCCGGACTGGTCACCGGACGGACGCCACCTGGTCTACGCCAATCGCGGGGAGGGCAACTACCGGCTCCGGTTGCACGACCTCGAAAGCGGCCGCGACCGCCGGATCACGGACGGCCCGGGCGAGGACCTCTACCCGCGGTTCTCCCCCGACGGCCGAGAGGTGCTGTTCTCCTCCACGCGCGTCGACGACGTCTGGCAGATCCAGCGCCTCGACCTCGCGACCGACGAGGTGGAGCATGTCGTCGGCAGCGACTCCATGGACGAATTCCCGGTCTACTCACCCGACATGCAACACGTCGCCTTCTCGGCCGGACACCTCGCGCTGTACCGCGCCGACGGCGAGGCATTCCCCGACGGCAAACTGCGCTGGTCCATCACGCGCAACCTGGCCTGGACACCGGACTGGAGGGGATAGTGGAGCTCGAACAGGCAGCCACGTTCCTCCGGGTGCTCCTGGCCACGGGGATCGTGCTCGGGGTGCTGCCCCGGCTCGTGCTGCCACGGCCCGGGAACGCGCGGTCGGGCCTCGACGCCGCCGTTGCGAACCTGCTGCGCTGGCTGGCGATCGTGATGGTCGTCAGCCACGTGCTCGCCGGGATCGGGCTCTACAACCGGGTCTCGCTGCTGGGCAGCTTCCTCGTCATCGCCTGGTTCTCGACCTACCGGCCCCGCTACGGCGGCCTCGGTGGCCTCCTGCACCGGCTGTGGCCGACGGATGGCGGTCGCGCCGCTGCCCGCGAGCCCACACGACCTCGGCTCGGATGGCGCGACCGTGCCGCACTCGTCGGCCTCACCGCCCCGCTCGTCGTCCTGCTGGCCGCCTCGTATTGGTTGCGCGCCAAGGACACGTTCGCGACCGTGGCGTTGAGCCCGCCCGATGCCTATGTCCACATGACCTGGGCATGGTCGTTCCAGCAGAACGTGCTCTGGCCTGACGGGGTCTACCCGCAGGGCATGTCGGCGATCGTCTCCCTGATCCACCTGTTCGCGCCGTTCACCGAGATTCTCGACGTCGCGCGGTTCACCGGGCCGATGGTCGGCACGTTCCTGGTCTTCTCCATCTACTACGTCGTACTGCGCCTGTCCCGAAACCCCGGGGCGGCCCTGTTCGCAGCCGGCCTGCTCGGCCTGTTCGGCGCCAACCCCGAATGGCGGGAGCCGTGGGAACGACAGGTTGCGCTGCTGCCCCAGGAGTTCGGCCTCGCGATGGCCCTGCTCGCCGTGGTGTTCGCCGTGCTCGCCGTCTCCGAGGAGCCGCACGGACCACGGCTGCGGCTCGGGCGCCTGCCCGCGGTGCCGCTGGGAGGCCACGCGACGACGCTCGGGGTCGCGGTGTTCGCCGTCGCGCTGTGCCATCCACTGCCCGGCCTGTGGGCCGGTCTGGTCGTCGCGGTCGGTGCCATCGGCGCCGTGGTGCTCTCGCACCGGTTCGCCGCCCTCGTCGGGGCGGGACTGACGACGTTGGCCGGAGCGGCGGTCGGGTTCGCGGTCGTCCCGCTCGCCCAGTGGTTCGGGGTTCCCGCCTACCTCGGCTACGGCGCCGGCGAGGCGCTTGCGGACCTCACGGGGATGAGCCTCCAGGAGCGCCAGGCCAAGCTGGTCGAGTACTTCGGCGAACTCGACCGGCTCGGGCACAATTGGCTCAGCCTCGCCGCCGCAGCCGCGCTCGTCCTCGCCGTCGTCGGCGTCGTGCTGCTGGCGCGGGGCGGACAGCGCGGACACGCAGCCGAACTGCTCGGGTTGACCGCGGTCGGCGGCTTCGCCGTCGCAGCGTTCGACCTGCGCCCTCTGGCCGGCGCGCTCGACCCCTTCTACCTCGTTCGCGTGGGAAACCTGCTCGGCCCGACACTGCCCCTGGCGTTCGGTGCCGGGCTCGGCGGCCTGTCGCTGCTGGTGGCCAGGCGCGTGACGTACGTGCGCGTGGCCGTCCTGGTGCTCATCGGCCTGGTCTCCCTGGGCGGCATCGCCACCCGGTTCCCGGCCGACGCGATCGAGCGCTGGTACGAACGCGAAGAGGTCGAGTACGAGGAGATGACGCACGTCACACTGCGGCTGAAGCGCGAGGTGGAACCGCTGACCTACACCACGGTCGGCTTGGCCTCGCAACGCCAGGTCATGGGCGAGGCGTCGTGGTTCATCGCTGCCTGGGTCTTCGCCCGCGACCTCCCGGACGTGCCGCACAACGACATCCTGCCGGTCCCGACGCCCGAGACCTACGTGTTCGTCGAACTCGACCCGTACCGCGTGAAGGAGGTCGATCCCAACGGCGCCGTCGAGGAGTACTACTTCGACCGCGAGAAGCGGGGGCGCATCCAGGCCCGCCTCTACGAGTGGGCCGAACAGCGACGACGGATCAATCCCGACACGACGATTTGGTACGACGGGGAGCACGTCCGCGTCTACCGCATCGCGCGCAACCCGGCCATCCAGACCGACCCCGGCAGCCCGGAGTTCAAGGACTACGCCTGGGTTCCCGGCAAGTTGTTCAACAGCGGCCCCACCTCCCCGCGCGACCTCGAGGCACGGTTTGCCGCCCTTCCCGAGCCCGTGTTCGACGAACTGGGCGCGCCGTGAGCGGCAGCACGGCCGCCCGGCGGCTCGCCTTGAACACGGGCACGCTCGTCGGCGGCGGCCTGCTCGGTCAGGGCGCCAAGGGGCTGATCGCGATCGCCGTGGGGCGCGAACTCGGCCCCGCTCAGCTCGGCGTGTTCACGTTCGTGTGGACCATTGCCGCGCTGGTCGCGCAGTACGCCCCGCTGGGCATCGGTCACCTGCTCGTGCGCGAGCTCAGCCGCGAGCACGCGAGGGTCGCCTCGGGTGACGCGCTGCGCGTCGCCGCCTCCATGAGCCTGCTGGCCGCCGTCGGTCTCGTCGCCGGCGCCAGGCTGTTCGGTGCCGGGGACGAGATCGTGCGTGCGCTGGCCGTCGCGACCCCCTACGTGCTGCTCAGCCCGATCGTGATCGTGCACACGGCGCGGTTCCATGCGCGTGAACGGATGGAACTCGACGCCGTCGTCCAGATCACCGAGGGAGCGATCGCACTGCTCGGTGCACTCGTCGCGCTGCGGGCCGGCCACGGACTCCTCGGCGTACTAGCGGCGCTCGGCGTGGGGCGGGCGACCGGCGCCGGGGTGTCGTGGTGGCTCGACCGACGCCTGCCGGCTCCACCGGCCGCCCCACCGGTCGCGCGGTCGTCATGGCGTGAGGTCGTGCGCCTGAGCCTGCCCATGGGCGGGGCGAGCCTGTTCACCGCGCTCGTCTCGCGCGTGGACCTGGTGATCCTCGGCCTGCTCGTGGCCGCAGCCGACGTCGGCATCTACGGCGCGGCAGCCGTCGTGGTGGCGCTGCTCGCCGACACCACCAACGAACTCAACCGGGCCGCCTACCCGCGCCTGTCGCGCCTGGCCGGCCCCCATCTCGGCGCCGGGTTCGCGCGACTCTGGCGGGTGCAGTTGGCATTCACCACGGCCGCGGCCGCTGGACTGAGCGTGCTCGCCGGGCCCATCGTCGAGATGCTGTTCGGCGACGGGTTCGGCGAGGCCGCCCGCGTGCTGGCGGTGCTGGCCTGGATCCTGCCGCTGCGCGCCCTCAGCCACCTGTGCGGCATCGGCCTGTACGCGGTCGACCGCGCCGGCGCACGCACCCGGGCGACCGGCGTCGCCGCGGGGCTCAACGTCGCCGCGAACCTCGCCCTCGTGCCGATGTTCGGACTCTGGGGCGCCGTGATCGCGGCGCTCCTGACCGATGCCGTGCTGTTGGCGCTCTCGGCCCACTATGGCCGGGATCTCCGGCCGGCCGCGTGGACCGGGTTGGCGACCTCGCTGGTGGTCGGATCGATCGTGGCGGCGGTCGCCGCCCTCGCGCCCGGACACGTCCTGGTCCGCATCGCGGCCGGCACCGTCGCGTTCGCCGGCGCCGCCGCGGCGACGCGGACCGGCCGCGACACCGCACGCCGCCTGCGCACGGAGGTGTCCTCGTGACCGGTACGTGTCGTGTCCGGGTGGGGCCGGTGACCATCGGGCTGACCGGCGTCGACCCGACCCTGCCCGCAGTCGGGGTGTTCGCCGGCCTGCCCCCGGCAGGACCGGACGCGCCCGTCGACCTGCGCATCGCCTTCGAGCCGGGACTACGGGTCCCGGGACGCGCGGCTCGCGCCGTGGGGCGGTACCCGCTGTACGCCGCACCCGGGGGCCTCGTGGTCATCGACCACGTCGGACGTGAGGCGTACCTGCCGTTGGCCGACCTCGGGACCCGGCCGGTCAGGATCGACCCCGAACTCGACCTCCACGTGCTGCAGACCTGGGTCCAGTTGCCGCTGCTGCGGATGGCTCTGCACCGGGCCGGCGGCGGCCTGGTCAGGTGCACCGTGGTCGAGGTGGACGGTCACCGTCTCGCCCTCGTCGCGCCCGCCCGGGCGGGCAAGACGCGGTTGGTGCTGGCGTTGTTGCGCCACGGTGCGGGACTCGTCGGCGACGACTGGGTCGCCGTCGACGCGACCGGTCGGTGTTCCCCGGCCTGTCGGCTGCTGGTCGTCCGCGACGAGGCCCGCGACGACACCGGCCAGCGGTCGGTTCGCAGCCTGCTCGTCCTGGCCCTGCGTCGCGCGGCGGCGGTGTTGGTGCGATGGCGGCGGCTGTCACTCGCCATGGCACATGCCGCCGACGTCGTCTGGCGGCTCGGGCAGCAGGTCCGCGACGTCGCCGACGTGGTTCCCGGGGCGCGCGTCGCCGAGCAACCGGCGGTCCTGGACGAGGTCGTCGTGCTCACATCCCAGGCCACCGAGGCGGCGCCGGTGTCGGCGTCGGACGCGGCGACCATCGCCGAGATGGTCGCGGCCGCGGTGGTGGTCGAGCACCCGGAGCAGTACGTGCTCGACGGGGTGTTCCGGCTGGTCCACCCTGGCATCCTGCCGGCGGGGAGCCTCCCGGCCCCGGCCGCCGACCTCGAGCGGGCACTCACGCTGCTGGGACCGGCGCGGGTGGCGTCCATGCCGATCGACGACATCGGTTGGACCGTGCGACGACTCACGGGTCTGTCGGCCGAGGCACGGTCGACGCGCCGCGACGATCAGGGAGCCCAGGCATGACACGAAGAACCGGGCTGCGCCTCGATCCGTTCCTGTCGAGCTACGTCGCGACGATCCGCGAGGTCCTCGAGCCACTACGTGACCGCGACGTGCTCGACGTCTCGGCGGGAAGCGGCTGGGTCGGGCAGTTCGACTTCAGGAACTACACCCCCGTCGACATCGTCGACCCCGACGCCTACTGGGACCTCGACACGCCCCTGCCCGATGACCACGTCGCCGGCTACGACCTCGTCGTCAACCTCGGGTCCCTGCACTACACGCGGGATCCGGTGCGGTCGTTGGAGCAGATGCTGCGTGCACTGCGCCCAGGGGGCGACCTGGTCATCATGGTGCCGTGGATGTTCCCGCCGCACGACCGCCGCGCCGATCGTTGGCGCATCGCTCCCGTGAAACTGTGGGAGATGCTCGACCCCGGCTTCGTGACCGTCGACCTGTTCCTGGTCGGGAACGCATTCCAGCTTCCGCTCCACGTCGGCAAGCGCCTGCTCGCCGGACCGTTCGTCGGGGTGACGCAGGCGGAACTGGCCGCGACCTCCCGGCGTCACGCCGCGCCGCGAGTGTCTGTCACGGACGCCGACGGCGTCCCTGCGCGTTGGACCGGACCGGTGAACGTGGTGGCCCATGCGACCGGCTTCACCTTCGGCGGTGGCACATGACACCCGCGGCGGAGACATCCCCGCCCGGACGCGTCCTCGCCCTGATGCCGGCCTTCAACGAGGAGGACATGGTCGGCGTCGTCGTGCACCGGGTGCTGGGTCAGGTCCCCGACGTCGACGTGCTCGTGGTCGACGACGGCTCCACCGACGCGACCGCGATGGTCGCCCGCCGGGCCGGCGCCCAGGTCCTCTCGCTGCCCTACAACCTGGGGGTCGGTGGTGCGATCCGCGTCGGCTACCGCTTCGCGGCCCGGCGCGGCTACGACGCCGTCGTGCAGATCGACGCCGACGGCCAGCACGACCCCGCCGACGTGCCGCGACTGCTCGCCGCCCTCGTCGACGCCGACCTCGTGGTCGGGGCACGGTTCGCCGGTCGCGGCGACTACCAGGTCGACCCCGTGCGCCGGTTGGCGATGCGCTACTTCGCCCGCAAGGTGTCCCGGATCGCCGGCGTGACGCTGACGGACGTGACATCGGGGTTCCGTGCGGCCGGGCCCCGGACGATCGCGGCCTTCGCGGCCAACTACCCCCTCGACTACCTCTCCGACACGGTCGAGGCCCTGCTGCTGGCCGTCCAGGCCGGCCTGCGGGTCGACCAGGTGCCGGTCGCGATGCAGCAGCGGGGTGGTGGCCAGCCGAGCCAGTCGTACGGCCACCTCGTCGCCAGCGCGGCCCGCGCCGTGTTGCAGTTGCAGATCATGCGCTTCCGTGCGAGCACGTCCCCGCGACCGACGATGGAAGGGACGCCCGACGGCGTACCCGGAGCCACGACGAGGGCAGGGAGTCCACCATGATCACCGGTGCACACGTGTTGGCGACCGTCGGCACCCTCGGCACGGCCGGCGTCGCCCTGCACCTCGTCCGACGCCACAGCCTCAACGTGCGCTACGCCATGCTGTGGATCGCGCTCTCGGTGAGCATGCTCGTCGTGATCGCCTTTCCCGGACTGCTCGACCGGGCAGCCACGTTGCTGTCGATCGTCGAACCGGCAGACGCGCTGTTCTTCCTCGGCTTCCTGGTGTTGTTCGCGATCGTCCTGCAGTTGTCCTTCGCGATCTCCAAGCTCGAGATGCACACCCGCACGCTCGCAGAGGAGGTCGCCCTGCTGCGCCTCGAGGTCGAGACCGTCGACCGGGTCGGACACGAGCCGGACCCCGACGCCGAGCGGCGTCGACCGCAGATCTACTGACGCGAGTCGGACGCCAACAGCTCGGCCAGGATCGTGTCACTCGGCCGCGCCTCGAGGCGAACCTCGTCGCGGCGGTACGCGCCCGGATCGGCCAGGAACGCCGAGATGCGGGCGGGGTCGTAGCCCGAGACCACCACGTTGGCACCGAGACCGTCGGGCCGTTCGGTCCTCGCCCGCCACAGCAGGCACGGCACACCGAGTGCCGCCGCCTCCTCCTGGATCGAGCCGCCGTCGGTGAGCACGAAGGGCGCGGCCGCGACCATCCGGCTGAACTCGCGGTGCGGCACGAGGTCGCTGACCTCGATGCCGGCGGCGAGCAGTCCGGCCACCAGCCCGTGCCTTTCGAGCAGCAGGCGGGTCGGCGGGTGCAGGACGAAGCGCACCCGGGCGCCACGTCCGATGCGGGTCGCGAGCGCCACGAAGGCACGGAGCCGGGCGGGACGGTGCAGGTTCTCGAGTCGGTGGAGGCTCAAGACGACAGGCCCGGACGCGACCTCTGGCAGATCGTCCCCGAGCGCATCCCGCAGCGCGTCGACGACGGTGTTCGCACGGGTGGCCACGATGCGCCCCCGCAGGCGCATCGCCCGGAGGTTGGCAACCGCCACCTCGTCCGGTGCGAAGAGGAGGTCGGCGCGCCGCATGACCAGGATGCGCACGAGTTCCTCGGGGAAGGGGTGGAACAGGTGACGCGAGCGCAGGCCGGCCTCGACGTGTGCGACCCGCAGACCGGCACGTCTGGCCAGCACGGCCGCCAGCCACGTCGACACCGTGTCGCCGTGGACCACACACACCCCGCCATCGTCGCCGAAGACGCGAGCGCGGAGCCTGGAGGGACGCAACCACAGACCGAGCAGCCGCAGGGTCCACGCGATGCCGTGCACGATCGTGGCGACATCACGACGACCACCGAGTCGGACGTCGGGCTCGCGCACACCGAGGTCGGCACGCAGGTCACCGGCCATGCCCGCATGTTGTCCCGAGTCGATCAGCCGGTAGGGGATGCCCCGGTGGTCCATGAGCCGGAGCAGTGGCGCCAACTTGATGTACTGGGCCTTCGTGCCCGAGAAGACGTGCAGAGCCACCGGTGCCGCCGCCTTCGTCGTGCGAGGTGTGTGCTGCGGGAGCGTAACTCGGGTCCGCACTGGTCGACGGCTAGCGTCGCGACATGGCGCACCGGCTCGTGTTCCGCTTCGACGTCGACAGCCACCGCTGTCTCGGCGAGGGAACCCGCGCGCTCTCGATGGTCGCCGCACGGCACGACGTGGCCTTCACGTTCTTCGTGCACATGGGCCGCGCGACCGACCGTGGCCGGCTGGCCCGGTCGGTGGTGCTGCGACGCGTCACCGGCAACGACGTCCATCGCCTGTCGACGCGGCGGAAGCTCGGCACCGCAGGCCTGTTGCGATTGGCCGTCACGAATCCCCTGGTCGGCGCCGCCGACGGCGAGGAGATCCGTCGGTTGGTCGCCGCCGGCCACGAGGTCGGACTCCACGGCGGTCGCAACCACCGCTCGTGGCAGGAGTCGGCGGACCGCTGGGACCACCGGCGGCTGACCGCCGAGATCGGCTGGGGGCTCGCACGCCTGCGCGCTGCCGGCGTCGATGCGCCGGACGGGTTCGCCTCACCGGCCTGGACCACCTCGTCCGCGGTGGCGACGGTCGCGGCGGACTTCGGGTTCTCCTACCTCGCCGACCGGCACGGCACGGTGGCCGATGTGTTCGACCTCGGCGGACCTCTCCCGGAGGTGTCCACCAACCTGCTCGGAGAACCCGGCGGCGTCGGCTATCTCGAGTGGTGCCGCGCCAAAGGCTGGTCCGACCGCCAACTCCTCGACGACTTCGCCTGCCGTCTGCATGCGATCGACGACCTCGCCGTCGTCTACGACCACCCCTTCTGGGCCGGGGTCCACGACGCCGACCTGGTCGACCGCATGCTCGGCATCGCATCGCGACAGGGCGTCGAGGTCCTCACACTGGGCGCTGCCGTCGCGCGGGAGTTGCGCGGGTGAACGCCCGGCGTGGAGGGCTGCTCGTCGTCGTCCTCGGATGCCACGGCTCGGGCAAGTCGACGCTCGTGGCCGCCGTTGCCGACCAACTGCGTCGGCGCGACCTGCGCGTCGATGAGTGCTATCTCGGCCGGGCGCAGGACCCGCGGCTGATCGCGCCCTTGCGCCCCGCCATCGAGTCGCTCGCACACCGGCTCGTGGCCCGCC
>JAGXST010000100.1 GCA_018335555.1 Actinomycetota bacterium
CGGTGTCGCCCTGATCCTGTCGCAGTCACCTCGTGGGCGACAGGTGCTCGCACGCCTGCGGGTCCGCATGCGCGAGCGCTACGGCTCGTCGCGGGTGCGACGTGTCGAGGCGAAGATCCCGGACGAGGTCTGCCCACCGGCCGAGACCTGCGACCTGCGCGAGTTGGCCGAGAACCCGATCCCGCCGCCGCCCGCAGAGCTGCGCTAGACGGAAGTGCGTCGACTCAGACCGGCTCGAGCGCAACGTGGGGGGCTGGCGGCAACGTGACCTCGATCGGATCGCCGGCTCGCACGACACCGCCCCTGGCCACGATGGCCATGACGCCGGTCTTGCGGACCAGCGAGCCGTCCTCGGCCCGGCCGAGCACGGCCCGCTTCAGTCCCGGCTGGAACACGTCGAGTTGGTAGCACGGGTTGCGCAGCCCGGTGAGCTCGACCACGGCGGACGCGCCCAGGGTCAGGCGGGTCCCGACCGGGAGATCGAGCAACGGCAGCCCGCGCGTCAGCACGTTCTCGCCGATGTCGCCCGGGCCCACGGAATGGCCCGCACCAGCCAGTTCGTCGAACAACTCGGCGTGGACGAGGTGGACCTGGCGCAGGTTCGCTCGCGTCGCGTCGCGGCGCACCCGCGAGCGGTGCCTGACGGCCGGGTAGCGCACGTCGCCGACGTGGACACTCGGGTCGAAGGAACCCAGCGGGCGGACCTGGAAGGCGGCATCGGGGATCAGCGGCGACGGGCGTCGCAGTCCCACCTCCGAGGCGGTGCGGAATCCGTAGCGGTGGTAGTGGGCGGGGTCGCCCTCGACGACGAGCAACGGCGCACCAGCCCGATCCGCTGCAGCGACCGCGTGTTCGACGAGGTCTCGGCCGATACCACGCCCCTGGTACGCAGGGGTGACGGCGAGCGGACTGAGGTTGAGCGCTTCGAAGGTCGCCGGTCCCGCCAGCACCGCAGGGTGCTCGAACAGCGAAGGTGACAGCGGCGGCGCGGGTACCTCGATCTCGAGTCGGCTGATCATGGCGAAACCGACGACGGCCTCGTCGACGACGGCCACCAGGGCGAGGCCGGGTACGAAGACTGCCGACTCGCGCAAGCGGGCGACCAGCATGGCCTGGACGTCGTCGTCGAAGGCCGCGAGGAGCAACGCCTCGACGGCATGGCGGTCCCCGGGCTCCTCCGCACGGATCGTGGCGGTCAGGTCGTCGGCTCGTTGTCGGCGATCAGGTCGGTCAGGAGGTCGGCCAGCACCTGTAGCTCCTCGGGCATCGTCGCCCGGTCGAACTCGAGCGTCGTCCCGCCGTAGCCGAAGGCGTAGAGATCCACGTCGTCGGCAACCGCGTCCTCGGACGGCTCGGTCGACAGAGCGTCGAAGTCGACGTCCTCGAGCGCGTCGGCGATCTCGGCGAACTGTCGCCGGGTGGCCGTCACCTCGATCGGGTCGTCCACGCCGAACATGACCTGGCCGGTCCCGTCGCCGGACAGCACGAGGTGGTTGTAGCCGCCCCGGACGAGGCCGCTGGTGTGTTCGAACTCGAGCGTCCCGTCGAAGTCGGCCACCGCATCATCCGTCGTCTGGTCGTCACCCGCCCCCGTGCCACGCACTTGCTCGGAGATCCTCGGCGGAGGCTCCTGCTGGCCACCGCAACCGGAGACGACGAGAAGCAGGGACAGCAGGATCGTCAGGAGGCGCATCACGAAGTCCTCGCTCGCCGGCAGGTCGGAGCGACGTCCGACGCTACCAAGGCGCGGGTCCTGGTGGACGTCTGCACGGGCAGGGTCGGAGTCACGGGCCGGTCCAGCTGCCGTCGAGGCCGACCTCGCCGAAGGCCTCCTCGACGCCGCGGCGTTCGTCGCTGTCGGCCCCGTACAACTCCTCGGCGGCCTGCAGCATCGCGCGTCGGAAGTCCTCGAATCGCACGTCCTGGTCGACGTGCTCCTCGACCGCGAGGAACACGATCTGCTCGCTCGCCTCCCATCCGATGTCCTGGGTCATCAGCCAGTAGGCGTGGCTGATGATCGTGCTGTTGGCGTGCCCACCCGCCGCCTCGTGGTACTGATCGACGTGGTCGGGGTTGGACGTGGAGCCGGGGTCCTCGGACGAGCGCACGGGGTCGTCGCGGTCGGGCAGGTCGTGGCCGAGCATGCCCTCGCGGGTGACGTTCATGGCGTGGATGTCGGCCAGCGCCTCGTTGAGCGCCCACGTCTGCACCGCGTCGCCGGTCCTGCCGGACCGCAGCCCACCGGTCTGCCACTGGACCAGGCCGTGTGCGAACTCGTGGTGGAGCACACTCGGTGACAGCCACCCGTCCCGGTAGTAGGTCATCTGCTCGTCGCGGTCCCACCGGGCGTTGGCCGTGTCGGGGTCCTGGGTCTGGACATCGGCCAGCAACGGAGCCCCCTCCCCGTCGATGCTGTCTCGCCCGTAGGTCACCCACAGGTAGTCCCCCCAGACCTGCATCGCGTCGTAGGCGATGTCGACGTCGACATCCCCAGTGGCGATGTCGCCCTCCTCACGCGTCGGGCCGTCGCTGCCGTGCGTGACCGTGCGGTCCAGCGGCGGCGCGCCATCCGGGCGTGGAGCCGGCGTCGTGTCCGGGCTCGTCTCGCCGGACGGTTCACCGACTGACCCGTCGCCGGGGGTGATCTCGCAGGAGTCCGCGGTGAACAGGCAGTCGGCCGCCTGCTCGGCGGCGTCCCCCACCAGCCGGGGCAACGCGAACAACGCGGTCATCAGTGCCGCGACCAGCACGAGCACCGCGACGTACTCGGTGGAGAGCGCACCCGACGCGTCCGACCACCGACTCGCCGTCCGTCGCACGCGCACGAGGTCCCTCCAGGTCCGTCACGGACGAACCTACGGACCTGCCCGATACGTCTGCGAGGGCCTGCGGGCCCGATTTCCGCCCCGGGGACCCGGGCCCCTGAGCCGCCGGTGAGGCCGGTGTCAGCCGATGACCTCGCGCAACAGCTCGTTGGTCTTTCGCGGATCCGCCTGCCCGCGGGTCTCCTTCATGACCTGGCCGACCAGCGCACCGATGGCCTTGTCGTTGCCGCCGCGGATCGCCTCGACCGTGTCGGCGTTGGCCGCGACGACCTGTTCGACGATCGTACGCAGCTCGCCCTCGTCGGAGACCTGCCGCAGCCCCTGGTCCTCGGCGACCTGTGCCGGCCCCTTCGCCCCGCGGGCGTCGATCACGCCGGCCACGACCTGTTTGGCCAGCTTGGTCGACAGGGTGCCGTCTTCGATCAGCGCGATCAGTTCGGCGACGTGGGCGCCGGTCAGGCCGGCTGCCTCGATTCGCAGGCCCTCGGCCGACAACTGCCCGGCGATGTCGCCGACGAGCCAGTTGGCCGCTGCGGCACCGTCTGCGCCGGCGGCGACGGCGTCGTCGAACCAGGGCAGCAGGCCGGTCGCGATGATGGCGGCGGCCTGCTCGGGCGTGACACCGGCCTCGCCGAGGCGTGCCCGCGACGCTGCCGGCAGTTCGGGCAGCAGGGTTCGGATGGCCTCGACCTTCTCGGCCGGCGAGGTGATCTCGACCAGGTCGGGGTCTGGGAAGTAGCGGTAGTCGGTCACCGACTCCTTGACGCGCAGGGTCTCGGTGACACCGCGCCCCTCGTCCCAGTGACGGGTCTCCATCACGATCGTGCCACCGTCCTCGATGACGCCGATCTGCCGCTGTGCCTCGTAGGCGATGGCGCGGCCGAGCGAACGGATCGAGTTGAGGTTCTTTATTTCGGTGCGGGTCCCGAGTTCGTCGCCCGGCCGACGAACCGAGACGTTGGCGTCGCAGCGGATCGAGCCCTCCTCCATCCGCGCGTCGGAGACCCCGGTGGCACGCACGATCGACTGCAACTCGCGCAGGTAGGCCTGGGCGGTGTCGGCATCGTGGATGTCGGGACGCGACACGATCTCGAGCAGCGGGATGCCACAGCGGTTGTAGTCGATCAGTGACCGGTCGGCGCCGTGGAGCCGGCCCGTGTCCCCGACGTGCAGGGACTTGCCCGTGTCCTCCTCCATGTGGAGACGTTCGATCCGCACGCGGCGGCTCACGGACTGGCCGTCGCCGGTGGGCACCTCGACGTCGAGCCAACCGTCGTTGACCAACGGGACGTCGTACTGGCTGATCTGGTAGTTCTTGGCCAGGTCGGGATAGAAGTAGTTCTTGCGGTGGAAGCGGCAGATCGGTGCGATCTCGCCGTTGAGCGCCAGCCCCAGCAGGGTGGCGTCGCGGACCGCCTGTTCGTTGACGACCGGCAGCGCGCCCGGCTGGCCGGTGCACACCGGGCAGACGTTGGTGTTGGGATCGGCACCGAAGTCGGTCGAGCAGCCACACCACATCTTGGTACGGGTCTGCAGTTCGACGTGGACCTCGAGGCCGACGACCAGCTCCCACTCGCCGGTGTCGCCCTGCAGCAGGTCGACCCCGTGCTCGGCCGCGGTCGTCGCGGAGATCGGTTCACCCGACATCGTCGTCGCGCTCATCAGGCCACCTCCACGGCGGTGTCGCCGGCCGGGATCGGCGTGAACCCGAGATCGGACTCGAATGCCCAGCCGACCCGGTACATCAGGTCGTCGCGCAGCAGGGGCGCCATGATCTGCAGACCGACCGGAAGCGTTGCCTGCGGCGCGTCGGGCGCTTCGGCGGTGCCGGCGGGCAACGACAGCGCCGGGGTGCCGGCCAGCGAGGCGGGCACGGTGGCCACGTCGTTGAGGTACATCGCCAGCGGGTCGGCGGTCTTGTCGCCCAGGCCGAAGGCGACGGTCGGCGAGGTCGGGCTGACCAGCACGTCGGCCTGCTCGAAGGCGGAAGCGAAGTCCCGGGCGATCAGGGTGCGGACCTTCGACGCCTGCAGGTAGTACGCGTCGTAGTAGCCCGACGACAGCGCATGCGTGCCGATCATGATGCGGCGCTTGACCTCCGGCCCGAAGCCGGCCGCACGGGTCGCGGCATTCATCTCCTCGGCCGTCGGCGCATCGACGCGCAGGCCGTAGCGCACGCCGTCGAAGCGGGCGAGGTTGGATGACGCCTCGGAGGGGGCGATCAGGTAGTAGGCCGGCAGTCCGTAGCCGGCGTGGGGCAGCGACACCTCGACGATCTTGGCACCCAGACGCTCGAAACGTTCGAGGGCCTGCTCGAAGACGCGCCGGACCCCGGGCTCGTAACCGTCACCCTGCAGTTCGGTGACCACGCCGATGCGCAGTCCGTCGATGCCGTCACGCAGGGTCGTGAGCAGGTCGGCGGGCGTGTCGGTGATCGAGGTCGAGTCGCGCGGGTCGTGGCCGTGGATCAGCGTCTGCAGGTGGGCGGCGTCCTCGACGGTGCGCGCGAACGGCCCGGCCTGGTCGAGCGACGACGCGAAGGCCACCAGGCCGTAGCGCGAGACCGTGCCGTAGGTCGGTTTCGCGCCCACGATGCCGGTCAGCGCCGCGGGCTGGCGGATCGAGCCGCCGGTGTCGGTGCCGATCGACAGCGGCGCCATCAGACCGGCGACGGCGGCGGCGGACCCGCCCGACGACCCGCCGGGCACCCGGCCGAGGTCCCACGGGTTGCGCGTTGGGCCGTAGGCCGAGTTCTCGGTCGACGAGCCCATCGCGAACTCGTCCATGTTGGTCTTGCCGAGCACGACGAGGTCGGCGGCGCGCAGCCGCTCGGTGACGGTCGCGTCGTAGGGCGGCAGCCAGCCCTCGAGCATGCGCGACCCGACGGTGGTCGGGGCGCCGCGCATGGTCAGCACGTCCTTGAGGGCGAGCGGGACGCCGGCGAGCGGGCCGAGGTCGTCACCGGCCGCACGGCGGCGGTCCACGTCCGCGGCGTGCTCGCGGGCCGCGGCGGCCGTGACGTGCAGGTAGGCGTGGATGTCGCGGGAGGTCAGCTCGTCGGCGGGGACGGCACGCCAGACGTCACCGTCGGCAACGACGCCGTCGATGGCCGCGATCCGCTCGAGGTGGGCCTCGACGACCTCGACGGCGGACACGTCCTTCGTGCGCAGCTTCTGCGCGAGTTCGACGGCGGACAGCCGGGTCAACACCATCTCAGCCCTCCTCCGACACGATGCGCGGGACGCCGAAACGGTCCTGCTCGGCGTGCGGGGCCGCCGCCAGGACGTCCTCGCGCGGCAGCGACGGCTGCGGCTCGTCGGGGCGACTGACGTCGCGCAGCGCGAAGGGATGCGTGGTGGGCTCGACGTCCTGCGCCGCGACCTCGCCGACCTGCTCGGCGTAGGCCAGGATCTGCGACAGCTGCGGCGCGAGCGCCTCGACCTCGGCGTCTGTCAGCGCAAGCCGCGCCAGGCGGGCGACGTGCCTGACCTCGTCGGCGGAGAGTGCCACGGGGGCCTCCTGAAGGGTGGACTCGACCCCTCAGGCTAGCGGTCGCCGACCAGTTCCCCGACCGCCGGCACGGCCTGCTCCAGCAGCCAGGCGGTCGCATCGGCGGCCGGCATCGGCCGCGAGATGAGGTAGCCCTGGGCGACGTCGCAGCCGAGGTCGGACAGGATGTCCATGGCAGCCTCGGTCTCCACACCCTCGGCCACGCACCGCAACCGCAGACCGTTCGCGAGCTGGACGACCGAGCGGACGATCGCCGCGTCGCGCCCGTCGTGGTCGGTGTCGAGGTGCATGACGAACGACCGGTCGATCTTGACCTCGCTGACGGGCAGTCGCTTGAGACGCCCCAGCGACGCGTACCCGGTACCGAAGTCGTCGATCGACAACTCGACGCCGACACTGCGCAGCTCGTCGAGCGTCTGCAGCGCCCGCGTGGGGTCGCCGCGCAGCGCCTCCTCGGTGATCTCGAGCATCAGCAGGGAAGGATCGATCCCGTGGCTGGTCAACCCGGCCTGCACGGTCGCGGCGAACCCCGGGTCGGACAGGTCGTGCAACGACGTGTTGACCGCGACCTGGACGGCGATGCCGGCCACGTCCCAGGCCCGCACCTGCCGAAGGACGAGCCCGAGCACCGCGGCGGTCACCGAGCGCATCACGGCCGTGCGCTCGGCCAGGGGTAGGAACTCACCGGGCGCCAGGAGTCCGCGTTCCGGGTGGCGCCACCGCACCAGTGCCTCGAGGCCGACCGGGCTGCGGTCGGTGACGGCGACCTTCGGCTGGTAGTGGACCTCGAGCTCGCCGCGGGAGATGGCGCGGCGCAACTCGGCCAGCATCGACAGTCGTGACGGCGCCTCGCGACGAAGGTCCTCGTCGAAGAACGTCACGAGTTCACCGGCGCCCTTCGCGGCGTACATCGCCGAGTCGGCCCGCCGCTGCAGCACCTCGAGGTCGTCGCCGTGATCGGGCAGCAGCGCGACGCCGATGCTCACCTCGACCTCGAGACGGGCACCCCCCAGCTCGTAGGGTTCGAGCAGTTCGTCACTCAGACGCTGCAGGACGTCTCGGGCGGCGGCCTCGTCGGCCACGTCGAGGAGCAGGACGAACTCGTCGCCGCCGATGCGGGCGGCGATGTCGGTGTCGCGTACGCCCGCACGGAGGCGGTCTCCGACCATCTGCAGCAGTTGGTCGCCGACGGAGTGACCGAGCGTGTCGTTGACGTCCTTGAAGCGGTCCAGGTCGAGCAGGCAGAGCGCGCCGGGACGACCCTCGGCGATGTGCCGCGCGACGTGTTCGGCGAGCGAGAGCCGGTTGGCGAGGCCCGTCAGGCCGTCGTGGAGAGCATGGCGCTCGCGTTCGAGCGACATGGCCGCCGTCTTCCACAGCAGGAACAGCGGCAGCAGGAGCAGCGGCAGGAAGCCCCAATGGTGCTGGGCGACGACCACCACGAGGGGCGACAGCGCGAGGACGGCACCCGTGGTGAGCGTGTAGTAGCGCACGTTCTCGAACGTGGCGGTACGCAGCGACCGGCCGTCGAGGGCGCTGATCGCGGCACCGACGATGCCGAGGTTGACGACGTGGTAGGCGGTACCCGCCAGCAGGATCAGCAACAGGTGCGACGGTTGCAGCACGGCCGGCGTCGACGCCGTCGCCGGCCAGTCGAACAGCACCAGCACCGCCCAGGCCGCGAGGTAGCTCAGCACGTACTGGGCGACGTTGAACAGGGCGAGATAGGCACGCTTGCCCTTGGCCGCTTCCCCGACCGCGGTCGCGATCACGACGCCGACGACGGCGAGTGGCGCGCCCCAGGCGAGCAGGATCGCGAACAGGAACGAGGTCGCCAGCGACACGCCGGCGGGATCGTGCCGTCCGGAGGCCACGACCGGTCGCAGTTCGGCGACCACCAGGAACAGCAGCAGGAGCCAGTAGCCCATCCCCGCGGTCCGCAGGTCCGTGGAGGTCGGCAGCCCGATCACCCAGACGGCGACGAACGCCGTCGGGACCACGCCCCACCACACTGCGGTGAAGGCGGACGCCTCGAAGACCGGGGCGAGATGGGGGCCTCGCGTGCGGTCGCGCAACGGTTGGCTCCCGGCCTGGGTGGACGTGCGAACGGACTGGCCCAACCTGTCGGCCGCGCCATGAGCACCTCAAGCACCGGTCGAACGCACGGATTCAGCCGCTGCCACCTCCTCGGAAGCCGGTCCGGGTCATCGTCCCCCAGGAGCGTTCGCCACGCCGCAACCACTGCCAGGTCGCGCGCAGCCGCCACCACAGCGACATCTGCCGGTACCACAGCGGCTCGGAGAAGGCCGCGAGCAACTGCCACGCCCGGTCACGGACCCGCAACTCGGACTCGGTCGCGCGGTCCTCGACCGCCAGCGCACCGACGCTCAGCGCGACACCCCACAGGTAGGCCAGGGCGAGGTAGAGCAGCGCGAATTCGAGGTTGATCATGCCGAGCGGCAAGCCGACGGCCAGCGCCACCAGGCCGAGCGCCTCGACGATCGGACCGAGGACCTCGACGGCGGTCATGAAGCCCAGGCTGCCGTACGCCATCCCGCGATAGCGGGGACGGAACACCGCGTCGCGGTGGGTCCACAGCGTGTCCAGCAGGCCGCGGTGCCAACGGATGCGCTGGTCCTCGAGCACGTTGCGAGACACCGGCGTCTCGGTGTAGGCGACGGGGTCGGGCAGGAACTGCACCCGGCTCGGGCCGCCCGTGTCATAGCCGTGCCGCCGCATGCGGACCACCAGTTCGAAGTCCTCGCCGATCGAGTCGTTTCGATAGCCACCGACCGCGATCGCGGTCGGGCGGTGGAAGGCACCGAACGCCCCCGAGATGATCACGTTGCCGCCGAGGCGGTTCCATCCGAGTCGCCCGATGAAGAACGCTCGCACGTACTCGACGCTCTGGACGGCGCCGAGCCAGCGCCGGTCGATCGCCTTGTTGACGACGCGTCCGTCACGCACCTCGTCGCCGTT
Organism: Actinomycetota bacterium; assembly: GCA_018335555.1. Classification (GTDB taxonomy): domain Bacteria; phylum Actinomycetota; class Nitriliruptoria; order Nitriliruptorales; family Nitriliruptoraceae; genus Egicoccus. The sequence continues at coordinate 9,315 of JAGXST010000100.1, forward strand.
GACGGGTTGGATGGTGCCCCCGACGGCCACGTTGCCCGGCGACTCGAGGAAGGCGCGTGCCAGGCGGATCAGGGCGTCCGGTGCGACGATCGTGTCGGCATCCAGCGCGACGAACAGGTCGCCGGACGCCACGGCGATCCCGGCGTTGAGGGCGTCGGCCTTGCCGCCGTTGTCCTTGTCCACGACGACCAGGTTGGCGTGCATCAGGGACCGGTAGACGGTCCGCACGGGGCGGGTCGGCAGGTCGCTCAGGTCGGTCGGCGCGTGCGGATCGGGTACGAGATCGAACGCAGCCACCATGCGCTCGAGCGTGTCGTCGGGCGATCCGTCGTTGATCACCACGATCTCGGCATCGGGGTACTCCAGGGTGAGCATCCCCTCGACGGCGTCGACGATGGTCACCGACTCGCAGTAGGCCGGTGCCAGCACCGAGATCCTCGGCGCATCGGGCGTGCGGTGCCACCACGACAGGGTCGCGAGGTCGAGCCGCCGTCGGCGGTGCTTGAGTTCGCGGCTGGCGAGGACCAGTTGCAGGCTGTAGGTGCCATTGACCACGACGAAGTAGGCCAGCGCCAGCAGCGCCGACGAGGTCAGTACGACCTGGAGCGCCTCACCCATCAGCCGACCTCCTGTTGCAGCCGCCGCAGCAGTGTGCGGCCGACCGGGCCGGCCCGCAGCAACGAGCGCCGGGCGACCTGGCGCACCTGCCAAGCGGGGTCTCCGGCGAGTTCGAGCAGTACGGGTGCGGCGGCCGGGTCGCGACCGGCGATTGCGGCGACGGCCCGGCGAACGGCCTGGTCCGAATCGCGGACGTGATCCTTGACCAGGTCGGGAATCCGTTCGGGTGCACCGGCTGCGACGGCGCGGATGGCGGCGGCCCGCACCCCGGCCGCCTCGGAGTGCAGGAACTCGTCGAGGGGCAGGACGACCCGTCGGCCGAGGCCGGCGATCGTGTTCAGCGGCGCAACGGCGGCCAACGGTTGCTCGCCGGTCGCCGTCGCCAGTGCCAGCGCCCGCTCGAGGGCCCAGACCGGGGCTGGCTGGACCTTCACGCACACGTGCTTGGCCGCGATGCGTACGAGCGCGAACGGCGACACCAGCGCGTCGGCCAGCAGCTCGGTGGCATCGCGATAGTCCGAGCGTCGTTGTGCCCGGCCGGTCGGTGCCGCCTGGAGTTGTCGCGGCCGGTCCGACAGCCACAGCAGCGCCGCAGCCCGGACCTCGGGATGAGGATCGTTGAGCACGCGGAGATCGGCAGGGTCATCGCTGGCCAGGTGAAGCAGACGGACCGCCCGCAACCGCCGCCACCAGCGGGACGAGCGAAGTTCGACGCGGGCCCGTTCGTTGACCCTGGCGGCGCGGGCGAGTTGCGCGAGGACAGCCCGCTGTTCGTCTCCCACGATGCGGCCGGCCGTGAGACAGACCGTCTCGGCGATCACCGGGTCGGCGCGGCGCATGGCTTCGTCGGCGGCTCCCACCTGGTCTCGGGAAGCCAGTGCATCGATGACGCAGGCCAGCAACTCGCGCTCGGCCCCGCGCTGCGCGAACCAGCGGCGGCGGCGACGCCAGGTGCCGACCAACATGTCGGCCGTGAATCCAGCCACCACCGCCAGGAGCAGCATGGTCACGCCCAGCACCACCTGCATGGTCGTCACGGTCCGCTCCGGCTCTTCGCGACGTCCATGGCGACCAGCCGATCGAGGTCGTAGGGCTTGGGGAGGTGGCCGACGTCTGACACGGCGGCTCGGGCGCGCGCCAACTCCGCTTCGTTGTCGTGCACGGTCGCCAGCACGACACCGGTGTGCTCGAGGGCACCCGCAGCCGCGAGTCCGTCGAGCACGCTGAGGCCGTTGAGGCCGGGTAGGTCGACGTCCAGCAGCAGCACGTCGGGCGCGGCCGGGCGGGCGCGGAGTTCGCGCAACGCGACGCCGCCGTGGTCGTAGGTGACAACCTGGAAACCAGCGCGTTCGAGGCGGCGTCGAACCAGCGCGACCAGGACGTCGTCGTCGTCGACGATCGCGACGAGCCCGCCGGTGACGACGCGGGCGGCAGCGCGCGCCTCGCGTTCCGGCGCGGTGTCCACCCGTGCGCGGGCCTCGTCCTCGAGTCGGGCGGCCACCTCGCAGAGCACGACCGCGTCGGCGACCTCGAGGGGCCGGTCGGCCAGCAGCACCTGCTCGGCGCGTCGTGCGGGCTCGGCCAGGTCCGCTTCCCCGAGTGCTCCCGCCAGGCCGATGCTCCGATGGGCCGCGACGCGCGCCCGCGCTCGCAGGCCGTCGGCCAGGTCCCGGCACAGCACCGCCGCGCCGGCATCGCCGATCAGGCGAGCGCGGACCTCGAGTTCCTGCAGGCCGCGTTGTCGCAGTGTCGTCGCCTCGTCCTCCTCGGTCGGAGGACCCGGCGAGGGTGCGACATCGGTCGCGGGCGTCTCCTGCGCGAACAGCCGTGACAGCTCCTGTGCCGTGCTGGCCGGGTCGAGCGGCTTTCGCAGCCGACCGACGACCTGCCGGTGGCGGATGGCGTCGGGACGGACCGAGCAGACCACGACCGGCAGCGCGGCCGTCCGTGGGTCGGCCTCGAGCGCCGCGAGCACGTCGTCGGCCGTCCCGTCGAGCAGCGCGCCGTCGGTGACCACCCCCTGCGCGTTCGCGGCAAGCTCCACGACACCGGCGACCCGGTCGGTCACGTCGACCTCGAAGCCGGCCTGACCGAGCACCAGTCGCAGAAGGGCAGCCAGGTCGAGGTCGTCCTCGACGAGCAACAGCCGCAACAACTCGCTCCTGGTCGCTCGGGTGGAGTGCAGCAGAATCGGCGCCCAGCCGCCGGAACGATCGGCGGCACGTCCTCGTGGCATCGTCGGCCGGTGGGGCTTACGGTCCAGCGGTGCGGCGCATCCATCCGCGCCGGCGACGACGGAGGCAGGCCGACTGTGTCACCACCCGCCCGTTCGACCGCACTGCTGACCGACCGCTACGAGCTGACCATGCTCGATGCGTCCCTGCACGACGGTCGCGGCGAGCGCCCATGCGTGTTCGAGGTCTTCACGCGCCGGCTGCCTCCCGGCCGTCGCTACGGACTGCTCGCCGGCACGGGTCGGCTGCTCGACGCGGTGGCCGATTTCCGGTTCGACGACGACGTGCTCGCCTGGCTCGACGACGCGTCCGTGGTCTCCCCCGCAACCGTCGACTGGTTGCGCGACTATCGCTTCCGTGGCGACATCGAGGGCTATCCCGAGGGCGAGATCTACCTCCCCCACTCGCCGGTGCTGACGGTCCGCGGATCCTTCGCCGACGCGGTCGTGCTCGAGACGCTGGTGCTGTCGGTGCTCAACTACGACAGCGCCGTGGCCGCCGCTGCCGCCCGCATGGTCACCGCCGCGAACGGCCGCCAACTGTTCGAGTTCGGCAGCCGGCGGGCCAACGAGGACGCGGCCGTGGCCGCCGCCCGTGCGGCCTACGTGGCCGGGTTCGACGGGACCTCGAACCTCGCGGCGGGCCGCCGCTACGGCATCCCGACCTTCGGGACCTCGGCACATGCGTTCACCCTGCTCCACGACTCCGAGTCGAGCGCGTTCGCTGCCCACGTCGCCGCCTTGGGGCCGGGCACCACGCTGCTGGTCGACACCTTCGACATCGAGGAGGGTCTGCGCACGGCGCTGCGCGTGGCCGGAACCGAACTCGGTGCCGTCCGCATCGACTCGGGCGACCTCGGCGTCGAGGCCACCCGGGCCCGTCGCCAGCTCGACGCCAGCGGTGCCGACCGCACCAGGATCGTGCTCTCCGGAGACCTCGACGAGTACCGGATCGCCGACCTCGCCGACGCGCCTGCCGACGCCTACGGGGTCGGGACCTCGGTCGTGACCGGGTC